>VFFY01000155.1 GCA_009392675.1 SAR202 cluster bacterium
GAAGTCACGACACAAGTAGAAGAGAGCGATTAAATCAGGATAATCTAGAAATCACAAGGCTTCAAATTTGAGACTTTTTTGGAGTGGGAATGGATGAGTTGATTCCCGCTCCAAATATTATGAGCGTTCTGCCAGTTTTTCGTCTGTAGCTACCTCGAAAAACTCTATCTTGTAATCTAATATTAATTGGAATAATTCAGCATTATCATTGAGAACACTCTGCGGTACGTTTGGCATCCTATTGGCTTCTATTGTTTCCTGTTTCCATTCAGCACAGACTGTGAATTCTTCAGCAGGGGTCCCTACCCCACTTATATAAATAGTAGCTGTTCCTCTATCCGTTTTTTGTTCATAGGCTGCACATATGCTCGTCAACAATTTGGCAACCTGCCACGAATCCTTACGTTCAACTTTGCAAACTCGTCTTATCAAAAACATCATTACTCCTTTCGGGTGTAAATCCTTCAGTTGGTCCAATACAACTAGGGACAATATTGTACATGCCGGCAACCAAGAGATCGTTTGGGTGTATGACTTTGGCCGCTTGTTATGAAATTTAGTTATTTGCAATCGTTCAAATCAAAACATTACAAATGGTTAGCCTTTATTTACTGCCTCTATTGCAGCGAATTTCCTATGCTTTTTAGGCATGTCTTCTGTGTGGTTTTTACTACCGTTTTATTTGAAGTATGTAATGTTTTACACTCCTCCACAAATTGGAATGGTTTTTATGCCAGCGGCGGCGGCGATGGCTATAGTGAGTCCCATTGCAGGAAGACTTTCTGACAAATGTGGTTGGAGTTTTTTTACAATTACGGGCCTGCTATTGGCAACTTCCGGGTTAACTGTTCTGTCATTCTTGGATGAAAACTCTCCGGGATGGTTACCGATTTTGGGGGTTCTACCGATTAGTACTGGAATGGGTTCATTTTACGGACCCAACAACAGTGCGACTTTAAGTGTCACAAATGACAAAACCTATGTGGCTGTAATTGCGTTCATTAATTTAGTCAGAAATTCCGGCAACTTGATGTCAATCCCTGTCCTCACTTTAATTGTTACTTCAGTCATGAGCGCCCACGGGCATCCTCCAAATTTATCGGCCGTAACTCAAAGTGCCTAAGTGGGGTTAATACAATCCTTTATATCGGGTATGAACACTACATGTTTATCGTTAATCGGGCTTGTAGGGCTTGGAGTAGTTCTTTCTTGGTATAAAACCCATCCATTTTTAGAGCTTAGCCGGATAAGGACATGATTTTATACATGTGTTTATAGAGTTTAAAGGCCTGTTTGATGAAATTTAATGTACTCGTCTTTTCCGTTTCGTCTGTATGAACTTGGACTGCATTTTGAAACAAAGAAAACTCAGTATAGTATATTTCGCCTCCAATTTCCCTTACATCTTTTGCAAACCTTCGTGATTCTTCGGCCGGGACTAATCTGTCGTGCAGATCATGCATCAGCAAAACATCTGCTTTCAACATACTTATATTTGTACTGGGAGAAACTGCGCTAAGAAAGGCTACTGTCCTAGAATTCAGCTCATTGACCGCTTTGTCTGCCTCTTCCAATGTCGGGCTGCTAACTAAGGTCAATACAGATTTGCCACCTTTGCTTAACGATTCATGTTGAATTTGATTCCAAGTACCCGTTTCTAATATATTTTGAAGGATTTCTTGGTCATAATTTTCAGCACCCTCCATCAAATGGGTGTTAACCATATTTTTTGTTAATTTGTCAGGAACCCAGTCCTTAGAATCTTCTCCTTCAAATCTGGTCGCCGAAGAAGTGGCTTTAACCAGATCAAAAGCATTGTAATAACCAGCAAAGGAATTGATAAAGGCAACTTCTTCGTTAATGCGTTCTGATTGAGCGGCAACCACAGCCATTGAGGCACCTGTACAGATCCCTCCCATTCCAACTCGTTTACTGTCGACCCTTTCATGTCCTTGGAGGTACACGAAGGCATCCACTAACACTTCTATGTCATCAACTACCAACCTATTTTCAGTTTGAGTATCGAGCCAGGGAATCAAAACTACCATACCGGTTCTGGCTAAGCCTTCTGCCAAAGCCAGTATCCGTTCTTCTTCCCTGTCGGGAGGAACAATGCCCATAAAGAACACTACTCCGGGATGAGTCCCATTTCCGGAAGGCATATAAATGTCAGCTTCAGACAAACCTTTAGAAGAGTCAAAAGTTACCTCCTCACGTGTGGGGGTGCCAGAAATATATTCCAAAGGCTTGATTGGAATCGCCGGTAAAATTTGCGGGATAAAAAGGGCTGCCTTTACAGAAGCTCTAGCTTGTGGGGTGAATAAAAGTATTACGATCAGGAAAGTGAGTAGGAGAGAAATTTTAATGGATTTATGCATTTCTCAATTCCTAATACCTCTCAAATTTCAGGTATGACCCCGTCCACGGGTAGTATACTTTCAGCAATAACTCTTAGGAAGGTGTAAATGTCAACTTACGTATTGATACATGGGTCATATCAGGGTGGATGGATTTGGAAAC
>VFFY01000156.1 GCA_009392675.1 SAR202 cluster bacterium
GGAATTTACAATCTGTGTTATGGTGAATACGCTGTAAATTTAGGTGAATAAGTCTAATAAGATGTGGTGGAATTCCGATAGCACAACGACCTTACCCCCTGCTTTTGTCTACCTTCATACAACCCGAATGTTTTTCGTATCCGAGCAACTAATCATCACTTCGGTTGAATCTGTAACTTATCACTGAAATGATTCACCACGAACCGTCTGTTTCTGTGCCGTTAAAAATTAGAGGCCACAACACGAGCCACGCAGACATTATGTTTTTTTAAAAAAGTACGAGAACTTGAGGAGCCAACACGCCATGAAAGGAATTATTATCGCCGCAGGTTACGGGAGCAGGCTGAAGGCCCTCACTGCTAATACTCCAAAATCACTTGTCCAAATAGATGGTAAATCCATTATCACCTACCCAATTGATGCTTTGGCGGCTGCTGGAGTCTCTGACATATCGATAGTCGTAGGTTACAGAGCAGATGTGATAATAAATTACATAGAAGAACTCTACCCTAATATAAATTTCTCCTACAATAAGGATTACGACGGCGACAATGCAATATCAGTTTTCGCTGCTCGTTCTTTCATTGGTGACGATCCGTTTGTGTTGGCCATGGGGGATCATTTAATTAGCTCGAGTCTTGTGACAACTCTTCTGTCTGATTCAACTATAACGAGGACTCTTTGTGTGGATTCAGAAACCAAAAATGCATCCCAAATCAGCGATGGAACCAGGGTCATGGCAGATTCTGAAGGCAGGATCATAGAAATAGGCAAGGATCTCAAAAACTGGCAATCTATTGATACTGGACTATTTATGATGGATGGAGAAGTGCTCGATAACATCAAATACCTTATGACCCGCAAAGGAATTAAGGTAAGCATATCTGAGGTAGTCCAACATATGGCGGATAATGGAAGGCATTTCCAAACATGTGACGTGAGCGGTCAGTTCTGGGCGGACGTGGATACTCAAGAGGACCATGATTCTGTCAGTGCTCTCTTAAAAGAGGGATATGCTTACGGTCTATGACGACTACAAGCCAGCTCAAATAGATCGTCAGATACTATCGAAAATCATCGATTCCAAGTTAGGCTTATGAACGGGAGTGCACATGAAAAATATTGATGAGGAAGGAGCAGCAGCCTACGAGAAATCTGTCTCAGAACCGAAGCCAATGGATCCAATCGCAGCAGCAGAAAGGTTGATAGATATAAAGCGCATTTTAGATCAACTTGGGGCAGTATTCTTCATCGCATCAGGCACCTGTCTCGGAGCAATCCGTGATGGCCAATTCATTGAGTGGGATGACGAAATGGATATGGGGTCTGTAATAGGTCTTAATGGCCTAGACGAAAAAACCATCGATAGGGGAATTGCAGCATTTGAAGATAATGGGTACTACGTGCACGTTGATCGTAGTTCACGCCATATTGGTGTGCATGTCGTAAAGGAGTCAATCAGGGCCGACTGGACCTGCCACCGGATCATTGGTGACAGCGTGTTTCAATATCCCGGCGTAAGAACTTCCCTTGAACTTTTCACACAGTTGAAAGAGATCGACTTCATAGGAGAAAAGTTTCTTGTGCCAAATCCACCGGAGAAATACCTGGAGACCAAATATGGGTCGAATTGGGCTACACCGAAGGGGCCAGGTTTTGAAGAGGAAGTCGTGGGTAAAATCTCCGACGGGGACATACTTACCCCACGGCAGAGACTCGGTAAATTCATTACACTGAGATTGGCCCCTTGGCGTGCAGGCCGATTAACGGTGCTTGATGAAAATAATTCCCCCGTGGCTGGTGCTGAAATTACCCTTATTGGGGTTGGCCGTTCCAAGACAAATTCGAAAGGGCATGCAAGGCTATATATTCCTGAAAAATATGACTACGCTATCAACGTTAAATATGACGACCATGAGGAGTTGCTTTATACAGAAGAGTTGATGCCGGGAGGAACATATGTGTACCGGCCTGGACCTGACGTATCACCGGAGGAGCACTACAAAGCAGGTGTAAGGGCAATGGCCCTATCCCGCGAGTAAGTGAAGTATCAGGTTAAAGTATATTTAAGAACGCAGACGCTGCTCCAAAGCAGCGATGTGTTAAACAAAGAACCGGCAACAAGCTCAAAGGGGGCCTAAGTTCAGGATGGCTGCGCAGCCATCATCTCTCTGGCCATCGCTGCCATCTTCTCTTCATGCATTACCGGATTAATGTCAAATTCCTGTTTATAAGGAAACGAGTTTGCCCATAATGGTATTCGTGAACTGTCATCGGTCTCTAAAAGTATGTACGACACATGCTTGGGGGCTGCGCTGACCATAAAATGGACCTTAATCCCTAGTTCGGTAGCCAAGTCACTAGAGCCTTCAATAGCTTCCAGCATAGGCGGCATCAACTCTCGGTTGTAGCCTGGGCAGTTGTCGGCGGAATGGGTTGCCGTAACATGGAACAGCATATTTTTTCTCCAATTTATCTATAACCGACTATAATGTACCCAAGGTTCTAAGTATTTCAAACACAGCGCAGGTAGAATTCGATTCTCCAGCGGTGAGCACACTCAATCTTGTCCACAAAACGGAGGAATGATTATGGTTAAATCAAAACCAAAGCGGGAAAAACGAGAAGAAACGACGGCGGAGTTCGTGAAGCGCCTTAATGATAATAAGAAATCAAGTAAGCGTAACGGATTAAAGAGGCGAACTGGTCATCATCATCGCTGAGGGCTATGTCTTACTGTTTTACTTATCCAAACCTCGTTGGAGGCCTCGCAAGATTCCCACTTGCCCTAGATGCTGAATCTCTTCTTGAATCAATTGACGGAACATCCGTTGGATTGTGAATTCTGCAAATCGACTGGCTGACGAGGACTCAGGGAAAGGTGACCTGCCAGGCGCCTTTTCCAGATCCTCAGGACTGATGTTCACTAGATATTTTTGAGTTTCTGACCTCACCGCCTCGAAATATGACTTCAGCTCACCCATCGTCAATATTGGAAAATATTCTAGTTCCTTGGGTTTATATTTGGCCACTGGCTGATTTTTATCCATGCCGAGTTTTTCGTACCACCGTCCGTTAATCCAAAGGTCAGGTTTGCCCTGGCAGAACAGGTGAAACCAGCGGTCCTCAACCCTGGTCGTATGCCATACGATAAAGGCGATGGAATTAGCCGAGCTGTCTGGGCGCCAGTTGAGCTCCTCGGTGGTCAGCCCATCCAAATATATATACAGCCGACTGTGGTATTCCTCCAACATTTCAGTGGCGAACTCTAGTAGATCCATTGAACCCTCGCTTCTTGTATTTCTTTACCCTTTCACTCCAGCCTGGCCTGATATTTTCCTTTCACGAGGCCCCTTGCCCAGCTGTAAGTTGGGGATTATAGTTGCCCAAAAGGTGGTTGAGTGGGTGAGACGGATACTGTTTTTCCAACGACACTTCGAAGAAAAATTTGCATCCGCCTTTCTTAAGGAACTTAGCAATCTGGATTTTACTGTTAATGAACAATTCATCATACCCGGAGAAACTGCGCATATGGATTATTATATATCTTCACCTATCAGGGTCCATATTGAGAGGATTGAATATGACGGAAACATGTGACGCAATAATTATTGGCGGTGGGGTCATGGGAGCAAGCATAATTTCAAATCTCGCCACCAGTGGGGTCACCAATACGATCCTTCTAGAAAAATCTACGATTGGAGCAGGTTCTACAGGAAGATCCTCCGGTGCCATAAGAATGCATTACTCCACCAAAGTAAACGCCACCTTGGCTCACGAAAGCCTAAAGGTTTTTACAAATTTTTCTGACCTAGTAGGAGGGGAGGTTGGTTTTGTAAAAACTGGGTATATGGTTTTTGCGCCCTCAGAAGCATCTCAGGCATTTCGTGAGAATATTTCCATGCAACAAGAGGTAGGAATCTCCACAAGGGAAATTGATCACAAAGAAGCCGCAGAGCTCGCCCCTGCTTTCAAAATAGCTGAGACAGAACACATCGCATGGGAAGATGATTCCGGTCACGCCGACCCCTCTGCAACCGCTCTTGCGTACATAAACCATGCGAGGGCAAACGGGGCGACTATACATCTCGAAGCACCAGTCATAGATATCAAAATTTCTGAATCAGGATCATCCCACCAAGTTATCACTGAAAAAGCTTGTTTTGAATCAGAGACCGTGATCATAGCTACCGGACCGTGGACAAGCAGTCTTTTGAAAAAAATAAATGTTTCTCTACCTCTTTTGCCAACCAGACATCAGGTTTTTCTAATAAAAAGGAACCTTAACAAAATTCCGACTCACCCTGGAGGAGGGGATATGACAAACTTGATATATTTCCGACCAGAAGGCCATGACCTTACCTTGGTTGGGAATGGCAATCACGAGGAGACTGTGAATCCAGATTCTTACAACCAAAAATACGATCTGTCATACGCCGCCGATGTATGGACCCGGCTGACTAAAAGAATCCCTTCTATTGCAGACGCCGAATTATTTACAGGATATTCCGGTCTTTATACAACCACTCCTGATTTGCATCCCATCATTGACTCTGTGGACGGTATAAACGGTTTGTTCGTCTGTTCCGGGTTTAGTGGACATGGTTTCAAACTTGCCCCAGCAGTCGGAACTGTGATGACGGAGTTAGTAACACAGGGAAAAGCCATCACTGTGGACATAGAACCATTAAAAATGAATCGATTTGCGGATGGAAGACTCAACACAACGAAATATTCCTTCAAAGTCATTGCCTAGTCATTATTCTTATATCCTCAAATGTTTGTGCCCACTCCGGTTAGGGCGACGACTTAATATTGGTACGTAGTGGCTCCGCCAAAAGGAACCCTTAACCGCGACCCATTTACTACTGACCCATTCAACTGACTGAAATAAACCCGTAGGTTATATTTACCGTACATCAAACAAAAGATTTATAACGGAGGAATCCTATGACAAAGCCATTAATGGATTTTGGATACAATCCACCTTGTGGAGAGCGTGGTTATGAAGTAATCACCCCGAGAAATTATTTATATGATCTCCATAGAGCTCTTGATGTTGCCTCTCAAAATTTCAGTTCTATATGGTCGTCTGATCACCTGAATTACGGGTCAGAATTCAGGGTGGAATGCTGGACGATGCTTACCTGGATGGCAGCCAGATACCCAGGACCTATGTTGGGCACAGTAGTAATGTGTAATTCTTTCCGAAGCCCAGCTCTTTTGGCCAAAATGTCAGCCAGCCTGCAAGAAATGAGCACGGGACGCTTAATACTTGGATACGGTGCTGGCTGGTATGAAGATGAATATAAGTCATATGGATTTGATTATCCTTCTGCTGGTGTAAGGGTGGATATGTTTGAAGAAGGTGTGCAGATCATAAAAAAAATGTGGGTAGATAGTCCTGCCAATTTCAAGGGTAAGTACTATCGTATTGATAACGTTTACTGTGAACCGAGGCCAGATCCACAGCCAATTTTAATGTTGGGTGGAGGTGGAGAGAAAAAAACATTGAAGGTAGTAGCCCAATATGCCGATTGGTGGAATGATGTCATGAGACCCATTCCCGACCTATCGCAAAAATTAGCTGTTCTCCAAAAACATTGTGAAACCGTTGGAAGAGACTACAACAGCATACGTAAGACTCTGGCACCCAGATTTTTCATAGATAAGGATCACAAAAAAGCCCTAAGAATGGCTGAAGGCAAAAACGCCTCTGGCCAAGTGATCGCAGGGGACCCAATGGCAGTATGCGATCAGCTATACGAAATAGCGGAAATGGGGTTTGATATGGTAGTGACTACTTTCCCTAAATTTCAAGAACTGGATGATATGAAGTTATTTGTAGACGAAGTAATTCCCCAATTTTGCTAGTTAGGATACCCTGCGGAGAAACTAAACTGTTTCTAAGGAGGCTCAACTATGCCCAAATCCAAAGTTCTGATCACTGGCGCAAGCGGTTTAATTGGTGGGTTGGTTCTCGAGAACCTGTCGGAGAAATACGATTTCAGTGCTTTGAATCGTCGGAAAGTTGAGGGGATACCTTTTAGGCAGGCGGATATTTCTAACCTTGACGAAATTCTTCCTGCGTTTGAAGGAATCGACACAGTCCTACACTTATCGGCCTACTTGGCGGACGTTAACGATTGGGAAAACACCAATATAGTAAACATAAAGGGTACATACAATGTTTTTGAGGCCGCCAGCAGAAATAATGTATCTCGGGTTGTTTTTGCGAGTTCCGGCAGTACTATGCTTGGATATGAACTGGATAATCCATACGGTCCTATCGCGCGTGGGGAACATGAAAAAATACCTGACACCTGGAAATTAGTGGATTACAAAGATCCGGTGAGACCTGATAGTTTGTACGGGGTAAGCAAAATTTTTGGGGAGACGTTGGGAAGATATTTTTCAGACTATCATGGAATGTCTGTCATAAATATAAGGCTCGGCGCAGTCTTGGATACTGATAAACCAAAACTGGTTCGCCACTATCCTGGATATTTAAGCCAATCAGATTGTGTCCAAATCATAGACTTATGTTTGAGTGCTCCAGCTTCAATAAAATTTGAAATCTTTGACGCGATCTCAGATAACAACCTGAAATGGAGAGACACATCCCACGCCACTACCATGCTTGGTTGGAACCCTGTTGGGAGATCGGAGCAATTTGAATTATGACAACCTTCTGAATAGTCACCCTCCCCCCTAGCTGTACCAAATATCAGGATTCCACAGTGAGGCGAGACGTACATGATGCAAAGCTCACACGGTATCCTTCCGACGAGGAACTATGTAGATGCGACATTCACACACAGGAAGGTAACTGTTTTTGTTAAAGGTGGGTCTACCACCATTGCGATAATGCATTATTCAAATATATACAATTCTCACTTCGGCAACTAATATTCATCGGTCTGGATAATAGGAGGTTGAAAATGAAGTTTGGCGTCGCCTTAACTACCGCTGCGAGCCCTGTGTTCAGGGAATCTGAGCAAAAAGATTATTTGCTTGAGGCATCAGAAATTTGTGAAGCTAAAGATTATGAATCAGTTTGGGTGAGCGATCGCACCCTATATCCTGCTGATATTTCACAACGATATCCAGAACAATTTGGGCCGGGCAAGACGGACCCCAATTCTCAAAATATTATGGAAGCACTTATAACCCTGTCCTTCATTGCTGGTAAAACGAAAAAATTACGCCTAGGAACTAGCGTTCTAGTTTTACCTTTCAGAAACCCTTTGCTAAATACTAAAATGATTTCAACTCTAGATGTTCTTTCGGAAGGAAGATTTATTCTAGGCATTGGCACCGGATGGATGAAGGAAGAATTTAATTCGATGGGGGCAGATTATACGAAAAGGGGACTAGTGACAGATGAACATTTGAGTTTCCTATCACAGGCTGTTGATAATCCTTCCCCTTCATATCATGGAGAGTATATCAACACCTCTGGGATGAGGCTTTATCCACAAATGCGAAATGGCCGATCAATACCAATTTGGGTCGGAGGTAATTCAGACAGAGCTTTTATTAGAACGGTCAAATATGGTACTGCTTGGCATGGTATTAACTTAACTCCAGCAGAATTGATACGTTATCAAGAAAGGTTAAAACGAATTTGTAAATCACATCAACGAGACTATTCAGAGATAGAAATTACACTCAGGGCTACCGTGAAAATAACAGAAAAACTAATTCATCCTTCCACTGATAGACCTTATCTGACTGGTAATCTGGATCAAATAGGAGACGACCTTAAGGAATACAAAAATGCTGGTTTAGATTACCTTGTAATTTCGATGGCAGGGGATACCACCGAGAAAGTGATGACTTCAATATCAAGATTTGCAGATAGGTTCTTATAAATGCAACGAGGCATATCATGAAAAAGGACCCTTGTGGGATAGAAGTATATATTTTGGAATTGGATGACCCGGTCGGGCTTAGGCGGCATTTTTATATCGGTGTGTAGTGGCTCAAGCTATTCCTAAAACCATCCTTCTAGGATATGAGTTAAATCCGATCCTTCACACCACTTACTTTCTTCACGATTGAGTCGAGGGCTCTGAATTGTCTAAGCTCCATCTCCACTCGCCTGGATTTCTGTTTTTTTTCGTAAGGGGTCTAGTCATAAGTGTCCCGCAATATGTGTGCTCGGGAGTTGACTTATCTTTCAACCCCAGGATTCTTTGGAGGTTATGTCTACTGCCACCGGTACTTCCTGAAGAAATTCTCCCATACCATCTTCCATGCATCTCTTCAGCCACTCTGCCGCCTTCTCAGCCAACTCCTTCGGCGCTTCGATAACTATTTCGTCATGAACGGTCAAAACTGGATAAGCATTTACCAGATGTCGGGTTTCCCATAGCTTTATGAGAGCAAGCTTCAGGCCATCAGCGGCAGATCCTTGTATTGGGGAATTAAGTTTGTTGGTGTAATCACGTTCGCCCTCAAGTATTCGGTGTCTCCCAAGGATTGTCCTGGTCTCCCGTTTCCTGCTCTGCAACTCATGCCAATTCTTGATTCCCGAGTAAGCCTCAAAATAACGCCGCCGAATTTTTGCCGCTTCATGTTCCTCCATTTTGACTCGGAAATTATTCTGGGCATACGAAGATAAACCCTTTGCTCCCATACCAAAGATCAATCCGAAGTTAACAGCTTTCGCCATCTGTCTCTGTGAATCTGTAACAACTTCAGTTTCCGGTTTGCCCAAGAGGTATGATGCCGTGACAGAATGGAGATCCCGCCCCTCGTAAAACGCTTTTTTCATTCGTACGTCAGGAGCTATCTCTGCCGCCAGCCTTAACTCGATCTGTTCGTAATCCGCCTTTATCAACACCCAGCCAGAAGCGGCACGGAAGCAATTCCTGTAAGCGGCCTCTCGAGGAAGGTTTTGCATGTTCGGATTCTTACATGACATTCGCCCTGTCGCAGAGCCTATCTGTACCCAGTTTGCATGAATACGCCTGCTTTTGGGATGAACATGTTTTTCCCAGTCAGTTCCATAAGTGCTGACTTTCTTTGCAGCCCCGCGGTAATCAAGTAAAAGCGCTATTACGGGGTGCTCGCCTCTATTCGCCTCCAGAGTTGAATGTCTCGTGTTCTCAATCTTGACACCCAGATCGCTCAGAAGCTTCTTCACTTGCGTGGGTGAATCCCAGTTTACGGAAACAGCCGCGTTGCCAAACAAATCGAGACCCGATGAAGTGTGTTCTGCCACCGACAGATTAAGCTCCTCTTTGAGTCGAACAGCCTTGGCCTCAGCTGATTTGACGAGCTCACCCCAAAGATTACTGTCTAAATTAACGCCGGATCTTTCCATCCAGCATATCGCTGGAACTAATCGATTCTCAAGGCTTACAACTGCCGTTATCTGAAGCTCCACTGCCTTCTCTTCCAGAATATGCTTCAGTGGGAGCAAAACGTTGGCATCCTCCGCTGCATACTGGATCTGTGACTCTGACAGGTGTTCAGCTCCCCAGTCTGAAGTTTGGTTTCCTTTATCCAAGTCTATATCCAGATATTCTTTTGACAGGTCCTTCAAACTTCTGGCATAACCACGATGGTGCAACACCTGATCGGTAATCATCGTGTCAAATATTGGTTCAGCCATTACCCCACCGGAAGCCGCATAGAGAAATCCCGCATCAAACTTGGCGTTGTGAATTACCTTTATGGGACCTCCAGTGAGAAGCGGGTTCAGCACGCTGAGCGGGACATGGTACATATCGATTACGTATGTGTTGAGGGGAGTTGAAATCTGGACAAGCCTAATTTTATCAAGGATTGGATCAAGTCCTGTAGTCTCTATATCCAGACCGATTTCACTCTCAAACACAAGTTCTTTTACGGCAACAATTGCCTGTTCTATATCCGTTATATACTGAATCAACGACTGGTTTTAATGATACCGATGATTTTGATGAACATAGGCGAATAGTAACATCCTGACTAACACACGGTGCGAATAAAAATAGTGTTGATTGA
>VFFY01000157.1 GCA_009392675.1 SAR202 cluster bacterium
CATTCGGCTGCGAGGCCCACATATTTAGAGCTAACAGCTCTTGATTACGCTAAACAAAACATAAGTCTTAACCAAGGAATACTGGAATCTGTTGGTGAATGGGACAGTTCCGGATTCATCTCCCGAAATACCGGTATCCCAAATTTGGTCAATTGGCCGGGCCATGAAAGTCAATGGCGAAATTCTGATCCTGCAATATATCAAAGAGCCGCGGACGTGGAGACGATATATTCTACCCAGGACCCTGCACAAGCAAAATTGTTGTTGGAAAAATATAATATTAGCTTCATTTACGTCGGTGACCTTGAGTTGAATCGGTATACCTCTCAACAATTAGGGAAATTCCAATCACTCGGCACATTGGTTTTTGGAAATATAGGTGGTATTGGAATTTTTGAGATTAACCGATGAAATATATGCACAAATACTTCCATATTAAAAACATTTCAACCCTAACTCGGATAGAGTGGTTGTTATATTTCGGTCTGTTTGCTGTTGCCTTGCTCCTCCGAGTGTACGACCTGAATGTCAGAGCCATGCACCATGATGAAAGTCTCCATGCATATTATTCTTGGGAGCTATTTCAAGGATCTGGTTTAGCACATAACCCTATGATGCACGGCCCATTGCAAATGCAGTTGACATCCCTGATTTTTTTTCTTTTTGGCGACACTGATACAACTGCCCGAATCCTCTATGTTGCCGCAGGAACAATTCTAGTCGTTCTACCCATCTTCTTTAGGGACCTGCTCGGCAAACATGGGGCAATAATGGTCTCCATCTTATTGGCCATATCCCCTTCCATGGTTTATTTCAGCAGGTTTGCTCGAAATGACATACTTATGGCAGTTTTTACTTTTGGCATGGTCATCACCATGTGGAAATACCTTGTATCCGGCAACAAAAAAAACCTTTATTTGATGTCTGCCCTTTTAGCCTTAAGTTTTTCAACCAAAGAAAATGCTTATTTGATCGTTGGAACTTTGGGATTGTATTTAACAATAGGTTCCATACACGAATCGTGGCCACGAAAAAGTTACAGGGGCCAATTTCAAAACCTATCCTATCCCAGTTTAATATTCGTCTCCGTCAGGATGATCTTTAAAACCTTTAGAGATTGCATATATACCCAACCACGCAGCCGAACATTCACGGTATTAATACTGTTGATTTCATTGACATTACCCCAATGGTCGGCCTTCGCTGGTATTTTTCAAGAAACCATATTACTAAGATGGTCTAATATCATTTTAGTTTCTGGGGAAGGCGCCTCCAGTATAGGAATGCCGACACATGGTGGAAAATTACTGGCCTTTTTAGTGGTTTTCTCTCTGATAGTCGCATCTATGTACATTGGGTACAAATGGCATTGGAAAACCTGGTGGAAATGCGCTTCAATTTTTTATTTAATATGGTTGTCCGCTTACACTACTCTCTTCACCAACATTTTCAGCGGTGTACAGTCTGGAATATGGCAATCGCTGGGTTATTGGATAGTGCAACAAGGGGAGGCTCGGGGAAGCCAGCCCGCACATTATTATCTAACCCTTATCCCAATATACGAATACCTACCGGCAATTTTTTCAGTGCTAGCATCTCTATATTTTCTGAAGCACCGCAGCAAATTTAATCTATTCCTGATTTATTGGACTGTAATAACTCTATTCCTTTACACGATTGCGAGCGAAAAGATGCCATGGTTACTCGTAAATATTTCTTTACCCATGATCGTTCTTTCTGGAAAATTTTTAGGAGACTTATTCAGTAAATCCAACTTTCAATCAAAACTTAATTTAAGCCAATACATGATTTATTTCATTCCACCAATAGCGCTAATAATCGCTTTTGGTATTACTAAGTATTCTTCCAACCTACACGTAATACCAAGGATGTTTGCTGCAATAATAATGCTTTCACTGATCCTCGCGAGTTTTGTGTTTGTAGTGAGGTTTATTCAGAATTCCGAGACCCAACCCTTAGCAAAGTATTTGTATGCTGGTTTTGCCACAATACTTCTGTTACTGACAATTCGTACAACTATTTACACAAACTTTGTAAACTCTGATATTCCCATTGAAATGCTGGTATACACTCAAACTTCCCCAGATTTACTTCAGGTCAACAACAAAATAAAGAAATTGTACGCAAAATCTGAAATGGCCAACGAGCCATTAATCATCATTGACCAAACTAACGGATTCACATGGCCTTGGTCTTGGTATCTGCGAAATTATACCAATGTCAAATATCCTAAATTGCAATCCGAATCATATGAACCCCACGAACAAGCTTCATTAGTTATCGTCCATTCCTCCAACCATCTCGCTGCGGACAAGGCTTTATCTAAGAATTACAAAAAGGCTGGCAGGATGCCTCACAGGTGGTGGTTTCCAGAACACACTTATAGAGACCTTAACGCTATAAATTTAGTCTCTAAACTTACAGATACTAAGCATTGGAATACATTTCTCGAGTACTGGTTATTTAGAAAAGGAGTAGGTAAAAGCATCGGAAGTGAAGACGCATACATCTATACTAGCAATACTTTTCCAAATATAGATTTTCTCGGAGACACTTACAGGAAGTAGGGTTACACTTAAAAAAATCGCCGGAAATCCAGAAATAAGGATAGGGTTTGAAGAAATCTTCATTATGGGTATTTACAGGAATATTATTGTTAATAATATTCGCCCTCACTATTGATATTGGTGAAATGTGGAACACTTTAGAAAAGGCGAACTATCTACTTCTTGTCCCTGGAATTCTGGCATACTTTTTGGGTGTGTGGTTCCGAACATGGAGATGGCAAGTACTTCTTTCCGGAATAGATGAAATTAAAATTCGAACCCTGTTTCCTATAGTTGTAATTGGATATATGGCAAACAACATTCTCCCATTTAGACTAGGGGAATTGATAAGAGGATATTACCTAAAAAATAAGGAAGGGGTTCCGACTGGAACAGCATTAAGCACGATCTTTGTGGAACGTATTATGGATGGTCTAGCCCTTATACTTATTCTCGCAGGGTCATCTATGTCTGTACCGTTTGATGCGATTTTTTCAAGACTATCTCAAATCACCAAACTAGACGAAACATTCTTACTCGTAATTTTCACCTCTCCGTTCGCAATCCTATTTGGTTTATTGGTAGCTATTGCACTTAATGGGCCACGGTCCATGGTTATCTTTGGCCAATTAACCTCTCGGCTTCCCAGAAATTTGGCCCGTAATATAAATCACCTTACAGAAGATGTAGTAAAAGGCCTATATTCCTTAAGAAATTGGAAAATAACCTGCAAAGCCCTGTTACTATCTTTACCTATTTGGATACTTGAAGCAGTATTATTCCATACTGTTTTAGTAAGTCTCGGGATCCTACCTATCAATTCCAGTTTAGGGCACATTTTTGCCTCATCGGCCAGCATCACTGCCATAACAAACATTGGCGCATCTATACCGTCGATGCCAGGTGGAATAGGTTTGTTCGAAATGATAGCCCGTGAAACACTTATGGTAATTGAGCCCACAAGTGTTAGCCGATCGGAAGCCGCAGCATTTGCTACCCTTACTCACCTATGCCTAATGGTGCCTATAGTACTTTTAGGCCAATTATTTCTATGG
>VFFY01000158.1 GCA_009392675.1 SAR202 cluster bacterium
CGTGTCAGACGTTTTCATTTCTTACTCCCGCCGTAATATTGATTTTGTTCGCGATCCGTTCGATCAGCTGAAAGCACACGACCGTAAACCCTGGGTCAGTTTTCTTCTTTAGACCAGTCCCTGACTGCATCTGCAGATAGTGAACAGGCTATTGCTGTTGATGCTAAACTACCAGTAAGAATATAGGTTTCGAAGGCTTCGTACCGAACCGAATTATCGTATTTCATTGATTTGAGGGAGATGCTGGAGAGAAGTAATTAAGGTCTGAGAGGGGGGTGCGTTAAGTATGCGCGATAAAAATTTAAAATGATTTGGCTATCATTAGGTTGCCATTTTTAGCTAACGTTTAAACATGCAACTGGATGTTAACTGAGTTGCATGTTAAGTTGAAAGTCAAGCAGCAACGACTAAATAACCTGAAGATCTAAATCAAGGTGATAAAGGCCATGAGATACGATAGCTGCTTTTTAGGCTTGCGAAATAGTGTGTATGGAGAATTGAATGACTCGCCGATCGGTTTTTAGTCCAGTTGGAAGGAGCAAAAACTCTCCCACTACCCACAGATACTGAGATTGCCGATTCTTTTATCAAAGCCTTAATTACTTTTTGGTAGTGAAAAGGCAATATAAACATCACCGGATTTTGTACCCATTTTCCCACCACCACAAGCAATAACGATGTACTGTTGGCCCTCAACCTCATAAACGCTGGGTGTGGCGTACCCTCCAGCGGGCAGTTGATGTTTCCACAATTCCACTCCACTATCTTTATCAAACGCTCTGATATATTCGTCTTTTGTCGCTGCAATGAATATTAGTCCACCGCCGGTCACCACAGGACCTCCATAATTTTCGGTTCCTGTTTGCGGAATACCGCGCTGGGTCAATTCACTGAACTCGCCAAGCGGCACTTGCCACAGGATTTCACCTCTATTTAAATCGATTGCGTTAAGGGTTCCCCATGGCGGCTTTACCGCTGGATATCCTTCCTGATCAAGAAAACGGTTGTATCCAGTATGGGAATAGGAAACTTCAAATTCTTGTAACTCTTCATTCAGCGCATCAATCCAGTTGTTGTTTTTACCATCTGCCTCGTTTCCCATTATGTTTTCATCGTATAAATATGACAACAACGCCTTTTTTTTGGCTGTAGAAAATTGATTGAAGGATGGCATGAAGCCTTTCCCTTTATTGATAATGGCTAAGGTGTTTGTTTTCGAAAGTCTTCGTTTGAGATTTGAGAGCGCTGGGTAGGTGCCAACCCTATTACCTTGGCGCTTCTGACCGTGACATATAGCGCAGTTAGCCTTATATATCCTTTCCCCAATATCTTTAATTTTATTTGTTTCTGGTTGCATTTTTATCTCTTGCTTCAGATCGACCATGTGCTGGATCCAAGGCATTTCATTAGAATTAACATATAAAATCCCCGTATCTGGATCGAATGCAGCCCCTCCCCATTCACCACCCCCATCAAACCCTGGGAAGAAAATGGTTCCCTGAGTACTAGGTGGGATAAATTGTTCCCCCGTTCTGCTAGTTGCCCATATTGACCTGACATACTGATAAGCCTCTGGACTGATATTTGTGATGTTCTCTTGGTCGAAATTTTGTCGGGCAAAGGGAGGTGGTTTGAGTGGAAAGGGTTGGGTTGGCCAGGTTTCCTCGCCCCTTAGATCCGATTTCATCACCGATCTTTCTTCAACCTCAAACAGTGGAACACCAGTTTCACGGTCAAGTAGAAAGACATACCCTGATTTGGTAATTTGTGCCACTGCATCAACTTTCTTCCCATTATGTTCTATATTCACCAGATTTGGTGGAGCTGGCAAATCACGATCCCAAAGGTCGTGATGTACTGTCTGATAATGCCACACTCGTTCACCCGTTTCGGCTTTAATGGCAATGACGCTGTTGGCAAATAGATTAGCCCCTTTACGGTTTCCACCCCAGAAATCAAATGAGGCAGATCCTGTTGGTGCATAGATAATACCCCGTTTTTCGTCCAAGCTAATTCCGGCCCAGGCATTTGCTCCGCCAATTCTAGCGTAAGCATCCTCAGGCCACGTATCATAGCCGAATTCACCAGGTTTAGGGATGGTATGAAATACCCATTCTATATTCCCTGTTCTTACGTTAAAAGCTTGTATATATCCCGGTGCTGCATCTGCCCCTTCTGAGACACGAGTACCAATAATCAATAAATCTTTATATATGACTCCTGGGGTCGTCGAGGCGACATAGAGATCTGCTGATCGTGGTCCCAATCCTTTTTTTAAGGAAGTGACTCCCTCAGTTCCAAAACTGGCCACCGGTTTACCGGTATTGGCGTTGATAGCAAAAAGGAGAGAACCGGCGGTGAAAAATATCCTCATATTGTGACCTGATTGCCAATATGTTACGCCTCGATTAGGATGAGGAGCAAAGTCCAGATCAGGATCAAATTCCCATAACAATCGTCCGGTTACTGCATTCAAAGCAAACAATTTGATTTTTGGCGACGTCCCATATAAGACATTATCAATAATGATTGGATTACACTGTATCTGAGACCGATTGCCACGGATATCTCCTGTGTGGTAGTTCCACACTACCTGAAGGCGCTCAACGTTCGCTTTATCAATCTGCTTTAATGATGAATATTGATTTCTACCCAGATCGCCTTGGTAGGTTGGCCAACCTTTATATTCTTTTTTTTCTTCAATTGTCTCATTTGAATTGTCTGTAAGAGTGCAAGCAAACATAATACAGCATAGAATAAAAATGTATGCTCTAAGGCAAAGGAGCCTATTCATTTTCGATTTATAGTCATCCTGATTTATTTTGTCTATTTTAGTTGTCATCGCTTCACTCCTGATCATTGTCTCACTTCTTATTTCTGAGTTGAGTGAAAGAATATATTATCCTGCCAAGTTTAATTCTACTGCCTGGGCTTATTGGCTAGCTCTCGGAAGATATTATGCAGACGGACGGACTAGGATCGGATTTTATCTAGAGTTTCACAAGTGATAACCATGATAGGGCCATTCAAATTATAGGTCAACCTTCATTTATCAATATTGTAACAAAACCCCTAGAGACAGTTATCACAAGCTTTTTTGAGTCTAGTGTTCTCGGGTCATAAAATATATATTGCCTGTACTATGTTTAACTCAACATCAACATAACGAACATAGACTTGGCAGGAAGTCCATCAGCCAATAGAGATTCCAGACGAGATCTTTTGAGCTTATATCAGATCTTCAACTAGATACTGAATGACTAACATTATTCCTGCTAATTGGTGCGTAATCTCTGCTTGAATAGGATATGTTTACAGGCATTAATCCCGTACGGGGTAATCAGGCGGGTATCAGCATGTGTTTAATAACCTTGTTGGGATTGGTCAGTACCCCGCCTGAAACTTCGTAGGAGATAACAATCCAATGGGGCTTTCCTTTACCTCCATCAGTCACGTGAACACCACGGCGGTCCAAACCCCGGCATCTGCAGCTTACTCCTATACTTCAACATGGCAATACTCTCCAGCTAGAGTCTAAAACCTAAGCGACAGAACCCATCCA
>VFFY01000159.1 GCA_009392675.1 SAR202 cluster bacterium
TAATTCACTGGATCATCATATACGATAATTCATTGAATCATCCTATGTGGTGATGGCGGTTTTCTGTGTTGTAATTGGAACGAGGAAACTAAACCATTTAATAGATGGGAGGAAAAAGATGAGAAGTAAACTAATCATGATGTTGGGGGCCATAACAGTTATTTCACTGTTCATGGCGTGTGCGGCTCAAGAGTCAGCGGCTCCTGCAGCTCCTGCTCAGGCAGCTCCTGCTCAGGCAGCGGCAGCGGCAGCTCCTGCTCAGGCCGCAGCTCCTGCACAACCAATGGCAGCGGCAGCGGCAGCTCCTGCTCCGGTGGCCTTGGTACAGAAAGAGGTCGCTAAAGAAGCGAAGGCAACCGCTGTGCCCACACCGGTACAGAAGGCCGCTGAGCAAACCTGGATGGACCTTTACATGTCTGGCCCAGGCTACAACTCAGCATGGGGCGAACCGATCAAAGGGGGGGTTTTCAGATATGGGGCTTCTCATAAATTATCTGGCCACGACCCGAACTATGGACACAGCTTCGAAGGTCCTCAATTCCTTCCCACCTACAACGCTCTTCTAAGGTATGACCCTTGGATGGGACTAGGTGGAGAAATTGAGGGTGACCTTGCTGAGACGTGGGAGGTACAGGACGGTGGACTCACTGTACTTTTCAAGCTGAGAGAAGGCATTAATTTTCAGATTAACCCCAATCTTCCGGATGAAATCGAAGCAGCTGTATCTGGGGACAGCTTCACATGCGAGGATGCCCAAGCCAGCTTGGAATATGCTTTGAATCCTCCAGACGGAATCCTGCACTCAGGACCAAGAGCAGCCTTGGGCCACTATAAACAATCATCGTGTATTGACGATTACACGTTCAAGGTTGAATTCAAGGAGGCTTTAGCTAGAACCCTGCCTCAGTTCGCAGGAATGCTAGGTTCGCCTAATAATATGGACAAGGACTTTATTGCATATATTAGGCAAGAAGGGGAAGATCCTGACTTAGAAATCCCCTACATCGACATGCTCGATGAGACCACACCTGTGACATTCTTGTATGGCACAGGAACAGGAGCTTTTGTTCCTACAGACTTTGAGGTTGATATTCAATCCAAGATCAGGGCAAATCCTTCCTACTGGCGTGAAGGGTTACCTCTGACCGAAGGTCAAGACCAATTCATCATCACAGACGCCACAGCTAGATTCTCTGCCCTCATCACTGGACAGACTGACTACTATGGTGAAGGCAGCGCATCTTTGCTGCCAGCTCACGTAGAGCAAATAAAATTACGGTTTGCGGATAAATTTACGATTATGCCTGCTCTCCACTCATGGGGTAAAGGCCTTCAGATCAACATGGAAAGAGAACCATTCAACGATCCTAATATCAGGATGGCAATGCACTTAGCACTCGACCGTGACGACTGGGTAGACTTCAACATGGCCGGTGGCGTGTCAGGTGTGCATAGGCACACCCTGTGGATGCCACCAGGAAGTATCTGGTCTCTGCCAGATTCAGAGCTGGGCGAAATGCCGGGCTGGAGAAGAGGTGACGGAAAGGTCGCTGATATAGCAGAGGCAAATCGCTTAGTAGATGAAGCGCTCGGAGCTGGAAATAGATTCAGCGTCGAATGTATGGCCCAGAGCGCACAGATTTACATAGACGGATGCCTATACTTCCAGGACCAAATGAACAAAAACTTGGATGTTGAGGTCACTATTGCCTCCGTCGAAAGTGCTGTACAAGGCGATCGCGGTAGAGCGGCCGACTACGACATTCACTACGGTTCTAAGGTAAGAACAAATGTTGCAGACCCAGATGACTTCTACATGATTCACTTGGTGAAGGACAAAGAAAGTTGGTACTACCGTGGTACAGGTCGAGAAACTGCTGATCCGGAATTGGCTGCTAGGCTAGAAAAGTTGACTCTTGAACAGTCCAGCGAACTAGACGTGGCAAAGCGTGTGGAACTAGTACACGATATCGAGAGAATACTGGCCACAGAAGCTATGTACTCAATTCCATATCCATGGACCTACATATTCCCAGCCTGGTCGAATGAAGTTAAAGGCTGGCAATTGTATCCTCACCCATCCCAGAACAAATGGGCACAGTGGGAGAGGATGTGGTTAGATAGAAACTAACCATATAAGCAGCCTCGAGGGGTGAGATGTAAGCTAAAGATGCTCATAGTCTCACCCTTTGATGACAAAAAAATAGAAAACGGCTCGCTACCCCAGAAAGGTCGGCGAGCCGTTTTCGAGTAACCGCTCTCGGCGTATAGGTATATATATGCAACATAGCTTGCTGCTCGTTCCATATATATAATGTAGCGAGTAAAAGTAAGAAACACTACAGCAGGAAACAGACAAAATGAAGGAATATTTGATTCGAAGGCTCCTCTTTGGAGTGGTTACTTTATTCACAGTTTCTGGGTTGATTTTTGCACTCCTGAGAATCGCCCCAGGCGATGTAGCGTTAATGATTGCTGAAGCAAACTCCGGCGGTGAAGGGATTGATGTTTCAGAAGAAGATCTAGCACTTATACGTGAAAAACTCGGGCTTAACGCCCCTTTACACATGCAGTACTATAATTGGTTGACGGGATACGTGGTGGGTGATTGGGGGGACTCTCTATTTACAGGAAGAGACGTTTTCGATGAATTCAAATTAAAATTCCCAGTAACCCTTGAACTAGTCATTTTCTCTCAGGTAATCGCGATTTTTCTGGGCCTTCCAGCGGGAATCATTATGGCTCTCAGGCAGGATTCATGGCTGGATTACACCATCCGTATAACATCCTTAGCTGGTCTGTCATTGCCATCCTTTTGGAGTGCGACATTACTTCTTCTAGGTGGTGCCTACTTCTTCACTTGGAACCCGGAATTGGGCTCATTCCATATAACTGAAGAACCCTGGCAGAATATACAACAGTTCTTCTGGCCGTCAATGATGCTAGGCTACATCAGTGCGTCGACGAAAGCGCGAATGATGAGATCAACCATGTTGGAGGTACTACGGCAAGATTACATTCGGACAGCAAAGGCAAAAGGTCTCACCGAATACGTAGTTACCGCCCGGCATGCACTTAAAAACGCATTTATTCCTGTAATAACAGTAATTGGTATAACTACTGCCCTCGCACTGGGTGGCTCGGTCGTAATGGAAAGGGTTTTTTCTATGCCTGGACTTGGAAGTTTTATCTTAGAGGGAATGCTCGCTAGAGACTTCCCAATAGTACAATCAATTACGCTCTTCTTTGCCATATCCGTGGTATTTGTCAACTTACTAATAGATATTTCATACGGGTGGTTTGACCCTCGAGTGAGATATCAATAAATCGGAAACACAGGGAATTAAATGTCAACAGAATTAGCACAAATTGCGGAATCAACCCCTTCATTACCGGTAAGAATACTGTCTGGTTCGTTACGGTTTACAGTGAGGAGGCCTTTGGCAGCAGCTGGACTTTTTATCATTATCCTGATGTGCTTTATGGCAGCAGCGGCTGAATTAATTACCTGGTATGACCCCATTGAATGGCGACTGTTTGACAAGCTTTCCAGCCCTTTAACTTCAAGTGAAAGGGAGCCATTTTCAACCTTTCTTATGGGAACAGATGACAAAGGTAGGGATATTTGGGCACAAATGGCCATCGGGGCACAGGTATCACTAATGGTCGGATTTCTTTCAGTAGCATTTGGATCAGGGTTCGGTGGGGTCCTCGGTGTGATTAGCGCGTGGTTCGGTGGAAAAACAGACCAGGTTATACAAAGAGTCATGGATGCCCTGATGTCAATTCCAACCTTGATCCTAGCGTTGGCTGTAACTTCAGTGTTGGGACAAACCATAGAGAATATAATAATCGCTGTTGGTGTAGTCCAAATACCACGAGCAAATAGAGTTGTTCGGGCTCAAGCATTAACCGTCAAAGAAACTCAATACGTAGATGCTGCAAGGGCCATTGGTGCAAACAATATCCGCATAATGGTTCAGCATATTACACCACAATGTGTTGCACCTTTTTTGATAATTGCAACCAGTGCATTGGGTATTGCCATATTGACAGAAGCCTCCTTAAGTTATTTAGGCCTCGGAGTACCGCCTCCTAGACCGTCATGGGGTGGTATGTTGTCAGGCGCAGCGAGAGACTATTTTATACTTGCTCCCTGGATGGCAATTTGGCCTGGGGTGGGTCTATCCCTTGCAGTATACGGCTTCAATCTCTTCGGAGATGGGTTAAGAGACGCCTTGGACCCAAGGTTGAGGGGCACTTAGCCTCCATTTAATGCAAAATAACAAAGGTCCTGAGGTTAAATCTCAGGACCTTTATTATTTCATCCGGTACTGCTGATCGGCTACACCACCTTCAGGCAAACCAAGAGGAAGGCGGACATCTAGCAAATAAGGTCTGTTTTGTTCGGTGACTATTTCAAGTGCTCTTTGGATCGTCTGAATCAGCTTATCTTCATCATCAACTCTTTCACCTTTCATGCCAAATGCCTCCGCAATCTTAACCGGGTCTATTCCATCCAAAACAACCCCTTGATAACTACCCGTATCTGACATTCTGCCACCACTCTGACCAAAAAATCCAGCTACAATTCCATAGGCCCCATTATTAGGTATTACGTAGAGTAGGGGCACATTATGATGTACCGCTGTCCACAATCCTGAATCCGCATAATACAGGGATCCATCACCAACAAATCCAATGACAGGCTTTTCTCCAACCGCCAATTTTGCACCAATAGCGGCTCCTACACCCCATCCCTCTGATCCACCAGCCGCTTTCATCAAAATGTTATTTTGTTCTGATAATCCCGGATTAACGGCATCATATCTCGCAGCAAATTGCTCATTGGCAATATACCCTCCCCCTATTTTTTCCAATTCCGTGTCTATTGCATCAAGTAGAAGGGTAGGCCGTACCTTACCTTTTTCATAGGAAGGCATCAAAGAATCTCGAAGTTTAGAACGTTGCTGTCCCACGAGGGTCAAAGTTTTGTCTCTTCGTTCAGAGTACCTCTCAGCGTTGTAGTCACTTTTGGCTATTTCTAGCATTCTCGATATAGAGGAGGTCTCATCAGCGATGATTCCCACTTCTAACCCCGGATAGTTTTTCAAATACTCCAGACCAGATCCCAAGGCCAAAATTTGTTTGGGTTTTCTCAGAGGATCGATATCTTCCTTTTTTCCCGACCCTTGATGCCTTGCACCAAGGGAGACAATTACATCAGGCTCGTATGAGTCGAAAGCCGTATTCGACATACCAATGTGCTGTGGATGTTTAAGGGAAATCCCTCTAAGATCTGTTTCCGGGGAGGCTACTACCGTTCCAAAGTGAGTAGCTAGCTCTGCAGCTATTTTGTCGGCTCCACTTTTCCAAACTCCGTCGCCCACATATAGAAGAGGCCTATCTGCTTTATCAAGAGCATCCAATATTTTTTCAATATCTTGATCCGTGGCATTTCCTGCCTTTATGTTCCTGGCACCGCCATGAATTATCTCTGTTGAAACTTGTTGGTTTTCCAACATTTTGTCATATACTGCCAGATGAACCGGGCCAAAGGGTGGAGTCGTTGCTACTCTCAATGCTCGATCGACGGCTGCTGGAAGGCCCTCAGGTTCAATTATTGTCCATGTTTCCTTTGCCATTGGGACTGAAATCGAGGCAGGGCTATAACTTGAACCCAAATCTAAGTTAATTCTGTCCGTAAAGCTGCCTGTGTCTCCGGCAAAGGTTATTACAACTACAGGTAGGCCTCCAAACCAAATGTTATATAGCTGCCCCATGCATTGGGCCAGCCCCGCACCTAAATGAACCACCATAACGGCAGGTTCACTATTTACTTGAGTATAAGCTCCTGCCATGGAAGCCACTGTGCCTTCATGCAGTGCCAAAATCCCATCAATATTGGGATTATTGTTCAAAGCATCAAAGAATAGGGCCTCTCTAGATCCTGAATTGTAGAAAACA
>VFFY01000160.1 GCA_009392675.1 SAR202 cluster bacterium
CTAACGTAGAAGTAGTTCCATTCACGGGTTTAGCACCCACCGTGGCCCGTGAGGTTGGGGCAGAAGTGATACTACGGGGTCTACGAGCCGGATTCGATTTTGAACAAGAATTTGAAATGGCCCTTATGTGGCGAAATTTGGCGCCTGATATTGATGTCGTGTGCATGATGAGTGCCCTGGAGCACCAGTTTATATATTCCAGTAGGATAAAAGAAGTCGCCCGTCTAGGGGCGAATATAGATAATTTGGTGCCTCCTCACGTCGCGGAAGCACTTAAAGAGCGTATTTAGATTTGTTTGGTATAAGTCAGGGAGGATACTAATTATGGATCTTAATCAACTTATCAACGACCTAATAGAGGTAAGTAAAAGCGGTACACGAGTCCCGGGTTTTCGAGGGAAAACGATGATAGATGCGGACAGGCTAGGAATTCTACTGTCTGAGCTACAAAATAGTATGCCTTCAGGAATGCAAGAGGCCCAAACCATAATTACACAGAAGGACAGTATCATTAGCCAGGCACAGATGGAAGCATCTAGAATTCTTGATGATGCAAGAAATACTGCTGCTCAGGTGTCAACTGAGGCTTCAGTTGAGCAAGAAGAAAAAGTCTCAGATTCAGTAGTCTTAAAAGTGGCTAATAATAGAGGAGAAGAGATTGTAGCTACAGCCTCGGGCGAAGCCCAAACACTAGTTACAAGCGCCCAAGACGAAGTTCAAACTGTCATTCAAGACGCTCAACGTCGAGCATATGCATTGATGAACGATGCTGAAAGTCAAGCAGCTGAGTTGCGTCAAGGTGCAGATCGCTATTCTATGGAAGTTTTATCTTCCATAGAGGAGCAGTTGTCTAATCAACTTGGTCAAGTAAGGCGTGGCCTGGATGCGTTAAACGTCACCCAAACTCCTAACCGAATACCAAATAATGTACCGGAGCCGAGTAACAGCTTGTAATACGGTCTGAAATACAAGGGTTGGGTTAATGAGCAAGTGAATCTTGGACGAAATCATGGAGATTTTCCAAAAATGAGGCATTTTCGTCTAGGGTAAATCCGTCTACTTTTTCAATACTATCTCCACTGAATCCGTCTACTGCTCCCATGGCGACGATTTTTTTTATGTTGTGAATATCCATTTCGACGGAGGGGAGTAGGTTTTTGCCTTTCAAAATGGATATTGCAGCTACCAATCCATATCCACCCCAATTTGAAACACTGCTTATGATCAGTTTTGTCGTTTTGGTTTTTGCAGGGAAGCCGACCAACTCTCTAGAACCTTCAACCTCTGAATAAAGATTACCCAATCCGATCTCATTTCCACCATCCCCAATGCCGACACTAGCGTAATGTTTTTCAAATAGAAGGTCTATTCTCGCAGTATTGCTAGTGATGTCCATGTCTCTCATGTTTCTGTACAGCCCGTCAGTAGCTGGGGCACATCTCTCGATTGATATCAAAAGGTCTGGATTTTCCTTCTCTAGTATCTGGGATGCTATTTTTGTGCTTGCACGATGGTTTTCAATGGGGAATTCAATGACTCTGGATGTTTCTGTTGAAATTGCCTTTATCATCCGATCACAATATTTATCTGTGACGTAGACTACCTCATATCCTATCTGTTCCAAGGCATTTCCGATTGCGATCGCTCCAGGGGGGCCATCAGTCTCAGCGGCTCCGGCACTCAGAATGTAAAATCCTGTTGTGATGATTACTTTTCCGGGATTGGCTAATATGAAATTAGCAGCGTCGAAACAGAAATCTCTGGTAAGAGAATTCTTGATTTTTGAAATACCTCTTTTATCCTGACTTAGTATGAGTTCTTCTAATGTCATAGTTATATCTATAGGACAGAATAATCTTCATCTTTCATATCAGTTATAAACATATGCCCCGGGGCATGGGTCACCATTATCGGTGGTTTCGACGACATGGCTACTGATTGAGGAGTTACTCCACAAGCCCAAAAAACTGGTACTTCACCCTCTTTTATTACAGTGGGATCTCCAAAATCCGGTTGGGATAAATTGGTTATCCCAATTGCTGACGGGTTTCCAATGTGGATTGGGGATCCGTGCACTCCAGGGAATCTCGATGTGACTTGAACAGCTCTCACTACTTTTTCCTGTGGTATTGATCTCATTGAAACAACCATAGGCCCAGAAAATGGGCCTGCCGGCACTGTTGGTATGTTGGTTATGTACATGGAGACGTTGGTCCCACTTTCAAAATGAGGAAGTCTTATTCCGTTATTTATTAGGGCGGATTCAAAAGAAAAGCTGCAACCTAACAGAAATGAGACAAAATCGGGTTTCCATAGGTCAGTAAGATTACTTATTTCAGCTGATAATTTTCCGTTTTCATATACATGGTACAACGGCACGTCTGTTCTAATATCACTTGAAGGTGCTGTTACCGATACCTCAACCTGACCGGGTTCCAAAACTTCAACCACAGGACAGGGTTTAGGGTTTCTTTGGCAAAAAAGTAGGAAATCAAAAGCATATTCTTTTGGGAGAATAGCCAAATTAGCTTGAACATAACCAGCCGCGGCACCTGAGGTGGGACGTTTAAATTCGCCATCTCGTATTAGTTTCCGAATTTCTTTAGGTGACAGCGATACTTCAGAAATAGTAGTCATTTGAAACATATTCCTCCAGTCCACTCATTGGTAATATGCGCTGGTGGTAAGTTTAACAATAGAATCAAAACTATTCCACACCGACATAATTTATTGATGCCGTTAAGTTGGCATGCTATTCTTCATGGTCTGTCGGGGAGTAGCGCAGCTTGGTAGCGCACGTGCATGGGGTGCACGGGGTCGCAGGTTCGAATCCTGTCTCCCCGACCAGTTATTTATAGGTTGATTTCACAAATCTTATTAATTCAATTAAAGCGTGATTTGAGGCTCTTTGCCTCATCCTGGAGTTTCCGGTTCTATATTTCCCAGATATGAATTTGGTCTCATGGCGGCTACTTATCCTGAAATGTACGGTTCCAAAGTGGTGGTTTGGGTCTTCAAGTAGTAAGGGAGATATATTAAGGTGTAAGTCTGCTTTACAGAAACCATCACAGGGTTGACTGGGTTCCCGATACTCAAAAATTGGTTTCGTGACAGGAGTTTTTATTATTCCCTGAAGGAATACCTCGTCGAATAGTTCACATTCAGAAACAAGACCACAAACGACTCCTCCTGTATACGATTCAGTGATGCAGAGTCGGAGTTTTTTTGATTGAAGGAGATTGATGGCCACTTCTGCAGGAGTGTCATCATCTTGACC
>VFFY01000161.1 GCA_009392675.1 SAR202 cluster bacterium
CTCATATAGAAAAATACTTCTGGTCCCTAGTTCCAATCAAATTGGATAAGTTAAACCGGGTATACATAACCGAAACTAATCGCCACCGAATACAGATATATCAACAAACCTAGGAAAATTACAAGACATCATTTGACAAGTATTTCCTCAACCTAAGGCTTAGCGGAAGTATTGCAAAAGTAACCAAGCCCATTACATAAGTAGAACGAACCAAGCCAAAAGCATCCGCCACAAGCCCATACAATAAAGGCGCCCCAATCGTACCTATCTCATTGGTAGTATAAAAGAATCCATAATACCTTCCCCTCCGACTGGTTGGTACAAACTTAGCAACAGTCGCATAGAGGGCGCTAGAGGTACCATTTAAACCAACTCCCATCACAAGTACAAGAGGCCAAATAAGCAGATAGGGAGTGTAAAGTGATAAGACGACAAATACCGCCGTCATTCCTTTAGTTATCCAAATAATGTTAACCGTGCCAATTTTGCCATCCAGCCATCCACATACATATTTACCCGCGGCTCCACCGGAAAACAAAAGAAATAAGGCAGTACTTATTTCACCGGTGCCCATTCCGTGACCAACTAGAATAAAAGGTAGGAAAACGAGTACCCCTGTCCTAGTAGCATTGTCTAATGCCCCTATGAAACTCAATGAAATGAATGCCTGGTTCTGAGTTGATTCTCCTAAGGGATCTCCTGAGGGAAGGGTGGTCACATTTAGTTTAGGGCGCCCCATATTAAGGTTGCGGTTAAAAGCTGCGGTCACCAACATTAAGAAAATTCCTGCGGCCCCTATGTAAAACATAGTCCCACCCCAACCGAATATAATGAGCAAAGTTCCGCCCAATGCTGGAGCAACCATTTTTCCCAAATCGCCTGAGAAATTTACAGTTCCTACCGCTGCCGAGCGGCCGGAATCATTATATGCTCTAGAAACCATGCTGGAAGCCAATGGATGCTGTGTTCCCCCGCCAAGGCCTCCAATAATTGCGAACACAAATAGCAACCAAAATCCATTTGATATCCCCATCCCTATTAACCCTGCAGAGGCCCATAAGTTACCCGTTACAAGCATCCAAAATTCTCCGAAATACTCTGCCAAAAAACCCGCTGGGACCTGCAATACAGCAGTCGCCCCACTATGAGTTGACCGGAGTAACCCAACCTCGGCATAAGTCAAACCTAGACTATCTTTAATAGCAGGCAGGAGCGGTATCAACAATGCAAATACCAGATCGCTCCATATATGCATTGCAGATCCAAAGATCAAAATACGCCGGGGAGTCATTTGTGAATTGGACATGTATAGAAATATCTCGTAGTTAGGTAAAATGCTTTGTGATGTTATCAGGGCTCACATAATAATTCACATTAAGGTGTAGCATATGAAAACCAGTTTGGATACTTCAAAAATAGGGAAAACCGACATTAGTGTTACTAGGATAGGTATGGGTGGAGCCCCTTTAGGTGGACTAGATTCTAAAACCGCCCGAGACACCCTGGAATATGCCTATGCACAAGGGATACGGTATTTCGACACGGCACCTTTGTATGGATCAGGGCTGAGTGAAATACATAATGGGGGGTTTCTTTCAACATTAAAAAGAACCGACTTTGTCCTATCTAGTAAAGTGGGTCGGTTGATAATTCCCGGGCAAGATATCCCTTTTAATTACACAAAAGAGGGGATCCTTAGATCCATAGATGAAAGTCTCACAAGATTGAATTTGGATTCAATAGATATAGTGCTGATACACGACCCAGATGACCATTATAGTTCTGCGTTGACTGAAGCATTCCCCACTCTGGCAAAACTTCGAGAGGAGGGAGTCATAAAAGCTATAGGAGCAGGTATGAATCAATGGGAGATGCTGAGACGGTTCGCAGAAGACGCAGATTTTGATTGTTTTCTTGTGGCAGGCAGATACACATTGCTTGATCACTCGGCCCTCCAGGAATTAATGCCCTTGTGTTTGGAAAAAGACATAAGCCTGATACTTGGCGGTCCTTACAATAGCGGAATACTAGCATCTGACCTAGATAGTAAAAGCACCTATTTTTATGACCCCTCTCCCCTTGAAGTAATTAAAAGGGCAAAAAAAATAAAACAGGTTTGCGATCGTCATCAGGTACCTCTTAAAGCAGCTGCAATACAGTTCGGACTGATGCACCCGTCCGTAGCTGCAACTATTCCAGGGCCTCGCAGCCCAGAGGAAATAAAAGACAATATAGCAATGGCTTTAATACAAATAGCCCCCGATTTATGGCGGGAATTGAAACAAGAAGGACTAATTCACCAAGATTGTCCTGAGTAAATTATCTGGATGATGACACCTGCTTGGATATAAAAATTTTCATAATCTCTATCGCCTTATCAGATTCCGGAAGTGGTTCTCTAACAAAACTATGGTGCATCCCGTCAAATCTAACCAATTCAATATCACCTCCTTGGGATCGGTATTCCACCTCAAAATTATCGGGAATGTAGTTTGGAACATTAGCATCGGATGTTCCATGAATCAAAAGGGTGGGTGGTAAATTTTCAAAGGCCCCACTTTCTAAAATAAATTGAGGGCTGCCGATTCTCATTGACTCTTCATCACCAAAATAGACAAGGCTTCCTTGTATCAAATTTTCCATGCCGGCCTCTTTCGCATATAGGTACCTGGCGTGCGAATCCAAAACGGCCGATATCCCGATGTAATAATCTACTGAGGCATCCTTAGCGGTTATGTTTTTATCTGACGGTCTCTTAAGATAGTCGGATCTCGTAGGACATAAAGCCGCCAACATGGCTGTATGGCCACCACTAGAAATGCCTAGAACTCCAAAACTGGAGGGGTCGCCGTTATATGATTTAGCTCTACTTTTCCACCATCTAGTACCGTAATTCACATCTGCAACTTGAGCTGGGTAAGGATCTTTAGGGGCCACCCTAAAATCTATAGCAGCTACCAATATTCCACTTTCAGCGAGTTTCTGATCAAAATATTGTCCATCCTCAGCAGTCCCCCCTTGCCAAGCCCCTCCATGTACGTCTAACAAAACTGGAAATGGACCCGGGCCATCTGGCTGATATATTTTGGCGACAAAGGATTCTTCTTGATCCTTTATAAAATCAATATTAGAAGTGGTTACAGGGTATTTTTTATTGGGGTCATAAGTGATCGTGGTCAATTCAATATCTCCAAATGATATTTCTGCATTAGTCGTTCAATTTGGGGGTTTCACCTTTGTTTTTATTTATTTGATCAACATCCCAGAGTGACGAAAAACTGAAAGCCCTGGGACAATGACCGTAGGCTTCTTCAACTTCCACCAACACGCCCTGTAAAATTTTTGCATCTTCATCAGGATTGGACACTTCCAGTTGTATTTTAAGATCTACAACAGCCTCATCTGAAATTACCTTCGCTCTGCCATTAACACGCAAAGTCTCATTCAATCCGGGAATGAAAAATATGAGTCCTATATGGGGATTAGTTTGTATGTTTTGATATGACTGAAAAAGTTTATTCCCTGCGACATCAGGTAGTAGGAGAGTATTTTCGTCCAAGACTTTAACGAACCCTGGTAGACCACCTTTAGGAGAAGCATCACATTTTCCGGAAGAATCTGAGGTAGCCATTACCATAAAAGGAGCCTCTCTTATAAAAGCAATATGCGACTC
>VFFY01000162.1 GCA_009392675.1 SAR202 cluster bacterium
AGAAGCAAATATTTTAATCTTGAAATTAGTAGCCTTAGCCGTGGGGGGGGTGGGGATCCTCATCGCATATGGGCACATCTAAAAACTCTTATAAGGCCTTTTCAAAATAAGGATCATAAAATAGTATAAGCGACATGAGGTTCAAGACAAGTGGAGATCAGGGCGGGTTGTTTGATTATCAAGAGCGCAAGGCCGAGTTAAGCCAACGCAGCACACCGTTGGATCGGCTCAACGAACGAGTGGACTGGGAGGTGTTTCGTGACGTTCTTGAGAAACAATTGAATTACAAGCATGAGGGCAGAGTTGGCGGCCGCACGCCATGGGATCCTGTGCTGATGTTCAAGATCATCCTGTTGCAGAAATACTTTGATTTGAGCGAGGAGCAGACCGAGTTTCAGATACTGGATCGATTTAGTTTTCAGAGGTTTTTGGGAATGGATGTCTCAGATGAGGTGCCGGAGAAGAATACGATCTGGAATGACAAGGAACGGCTTGGCAGGCAAGGGATGCAGGAATGTTTTGAATGCTTTGACAAGGAGTTGAGGGAGGCGGGGTTGTTGGCAGGCAAGGGAAAGATCGTAGATGCGAGTTTTGTGGATGTGCCCTGAGTTTTTTTGTATTTTGACTTTAGGGCTGTTTTTATGCAGAACTTCCTTCTCCGTTTTTTCTTGGAGCAACGACAATGATAAACAAAAAGAGGTTAGTTCTGTGCGGTTTTATGGTTTCAGTTTTATGTTTTAATGCTGAAGTTTATTCCCAGCAGTTGCCTGAACTGAACCTGACAGAGTCAGACTCTGTTTTGACGTATACTGGGGATGCTAATGCAGGGATGAGTACTTCAGTTACATTTAAAGAACAGACTCTGACAGGCAGTTATGGGTCCGTTAAAATTTATCCAAATGGCACCTTCGATTATGTTGCGAGTGCGATTCACGATAGCCTTGCGTCAGGTTCTAAATATTCTGAGGATTTTGTCTTCACCGCAAACGACGATTCTACTCTTAGTTTAACTGTAGTCATTAATGGCGAAAACGACGTACCGGCAATTTCAAAATTGAATTACGTAATTGATGCCTCTGCGAACACCAATTTGGAGAGGGCTTCTGGGGTTCTTAGAATCTCGGATAAAGATGCCGGTCAGTCGGCTTTTGTGGCTCAAAGCAGTACTGTTGGTACTTACGGTGTTTTCTCCGTTCAGTCTTCTGGTGAATGGGATTACGCTTCTAATTCGAGTCAGCACGATTTACCTACGGGCCAGGTCATTTCCGACTCGTTTACCGTGGAGTCTGTGGATGGCACCACAAGAGATATTAGTGTAGCGATACACGGCTCAAAAAATTCTGCACCTACAGTGTCTGATGGGGTTAGTCACTATTTAGTTCCGGGCGATGGAAAATTAATCCTGCGTGGCGAAGTTTTGCGGACAGGGCCAGCCTTTACCGAAACCAATGGTTGGAGTCAAAACAAGGCAGCTCTCGAGATACCATTTTGGTTGGTTTCGGGTAAGTCGTATCGATTTGTCATGAAAGGATTGTCATTGAAAAATCCTTACTTGGAACTTAGAGGGCCAGTTCTAGTTGGGACTTCGTACGCAATTACATCTCCCCCAACAAAAGGAACCGCAACAATTAACTCTAGCACAGGAGCATGGTTGTATTCAAAGGGCGATCAGACTGGTGATGATAGTTTCACGATAACGGTAACAGACGTTGCTGGGAATACATCGACCATAGAGCAATCACGATTCATGCAGACAGGTTTTAGTGGTGGTAATGTTAATCCAGCGATCGCAGGCAATGACAAGGGTGACTTCATGGGGGATGATGCCGAAATAATTTTTCATGTCACTACAAGTGGGTTTTACACTGCTAGATGTGTTGATGGTGGGCCTGGTTATTCGGAAGAGTTTAGGACTGGCATATTTAATCTTGAGGCTGAGGAAACCATAGCAAGTAGCCTTTGGGGAGATAGGGCGAACTTGGTAAATATCGAGAGCTCGGGTGATCTTGCTATTCCGCAATCCTGGGGGGGGTCACCAGATCATAAAGATCTTGAAGCGGGTCAAATAGATGCAGCTTCGCAGGCTGCCTTAGTTAATTTTGGTTCAGTTAAGGGGAGTATTAATGAGGTTGGTGATAGTGACTATATTAAGGTGAAACTTGAAATTGAAAAATGGTATTCCTTCGAGGTTGGTGGTGATCTTCCTGATCCTGCAGTTGACCTTTTGAACGACAAGGGTGAATGGGTAAGCAATAGTTCAGAAGATGGTGGCACAGGGTTGAATGCAACGATCAGTTACAAGCCTGCAAAAGCAGGAGATTATTATGTGAGAATTTATTCCGGGGCTCCCGATATTTGGCCTCATCCTGGCCCCGAAGGTGCAGGTGAATATGTTTTAAAAATAACGGGGGGTTCTATTGCGGAAACAGGCCATTGGCTAAAGGATGAGACGCCTACAGTTTTATACGAGGTGATTCTAGGTCAAGATGTCCCTTCGGGCCTGTCAACTGTCACTGAGATTGGGGTAGGGACTAGTTCAGATATTATTATTAGTGGAGCTGTAGATGTGGATTCTGACCGTGATTGGTATAAGATTAACCTGGAAAAAGATATAATTTATCAATGGGATCTAGAAGGGGTATCCCTTGTTGATCCTGTCCTAAGCTTACGTGATTCATCAGGGCAGATTTTGGACTTTAACAATGATGGTTACGGGCTTTCTCATAAAAAAGACTCACGGATTACCTATAAGGCTTCAGTGGCAGGTGTTTATTATCTGGAAGCTTATAGTAATATGGATATAGATCCAAATAATGCGGGCTTAACGGCAGGTTCATTTAATTTAAAGTCGCGCCAACTGTTTGATGATTATGGTGGTTATTTAATTACTGATGGCCATCCTGACTATACCCCTATCGATTACGGTTTTAGTGAAGCTGGTTATTTGCAGGCCGGTCGCCGATTTTATGGCAATTCATACAGTGCAATACATTCTTATATAGATACGCCTGACGGAGGGATGCTGGATCTTTCTGGTAACCCAAGAGGAGATTACGATTATATTGGGGTAGATCTTCTATCTGAGAACACCTATTCATTTGAGCTGCGCTCAATTGATCCAGGAGCAGCTAAATGGGGAGGGGTTGGTGATACTCAATTTCATAAACTAAGCATATCCGATTCTCAAGGGCATATCATAAAGGATACCATGTATAGCAAGGGACTCTATTCCAATTCTGTTGTTGGTTTTACTCCGGATGAGGATGGCTATTATTTTTTGAGAACGGAAATATATGGTTACTCTGGGGTTGATGATGGGGACTTTATGGTAGAATCAAGTTATTTCGGTGATGATTATGCTGCCAGTAGAAAGACAAAAGGAAGACTGTATAGTGGAGAAACAATAAGAGGGAAACTTGAGGTAGGTGGCGATGTAGATTGGGTTCAAGTTAACCTAGTTGCAGGGCAGCGATATAAATTCACTTCAGGGGCAACCATCAATGGTGAGAGGCTTTTTTTATACGGCCCTGGAGAGGTTAACAATCTTGATGTCCAGAGGGCTTTGAATTGGGGGGGCAGGGTTGAAGATGCATATTCGAAGCCGGATATTGGTCAGGATGCTGCTTCTTCTCATCCTTTTGATATCTCTTTTTGGGATGCATCTGGAGGGAAGAAGGGTTTAATAACTGAAGGAGATAAGGATTGGTATTCTGTTGTTTTGACTAAAGGGGAGGTTTACCAGGTAAATTTGGTCGGAAGGGACGCTGCAAACCATCCCGCCTTGGAGGATCCGCAGCTAAAGATCTACGACAATGAGGGAGTTTTGGTTTCTTCAGGAGGCGGTGACGCAGGTGTGAATGAAGCCCATGAAGGAACTCTAGGTAAGGATTGCGAGGTCTACTATACAGCCCAATATACCGGAACATTTTATTTTGAAGTGAGTGCTGAGACATCCCAATCACAGGCTAGCTATGCAAATTTCTTTAACAAAGATTCAGCACAGTACTCCATGGTCGCCAGGGCCTTGCCGACAGAGCAAATCGCAAGATTTGATGATGCCTCAATATTTTATGGAGACGCTGTATCTGGTGAAATTAGTATTGTTTGGGTCCCGCGGCATACAGCTCCATATTTTCTTGGGCTCTCTACGCATTGGGGATCAATGGGTGAATACCAAATTTCGATGGAGAAACTATCTGAGTCATCAGGGGCGGATCTCGTGGGCAGCTCAGTCAGTGACTCAACTCCAATAGCATTTGGAAACACAACAACTACAACAATAGATTATGGTGGAGATCGTGATTGGTATAAAGTTGAATTGATTCCTGGGGAATCATATGGAATCGAATTGCAGGGTGATGGGGTTGTGG
>VFFY01000163.1 GCA_009392675.1 SAR202 cluster bacterium
GGAACTGCAGAGGCCCAGTAACTCGATAACCGCACAGTGGCTCCACCAAATCCGACTATGCAGATTAACAACCACATGAGCCATATAAAACCAATACACGGAACTAATTTTTCCTTACTACTGGTCTTTGAAAATATTTTGCCTGGTAAATCATATACAGTTTTCAGCCCACCGAGCACAGCTAGGGGTATAAATGTGATACCTAAGAATAGCTGCATTGGCCCGGTCAAAAACCAAAACCAACTAGGGTCATGGGTCGAACCATACTGGAGTCCACCAAATCGATCGAATAGATTCCATCCAAAAATCATGTCCCATATATTTTCTGAATGCATAACCGCGTCATATTGGGAATCAAATAGCCAAACCAGCGTGGGCCAAACTAGAGCTGTGATGATGAAAATGACGAAGGCAACAGTTGCAGTCTTAAGAAAGCTCCCCCAGGCCTGCCAGCGCAAAATAATCACAAAAACTGCAAGCGCCGGCACAGGAAGTAAGCCTTGCCAGAGCTTCGCCATGAAAGCAATACCAATAACAGCCGAGGCTATGTATATGAATTTAACCTGCTTTTTTTCAACCCCAATAAGTAGCATAAATATCGCCAGTAATATTAGTGCGGTAGTGAGGGGTTCCAAGAAAACACCCCTTGAGAAATTGACGTCAATCGGTGCTATTGCAAGAAATAATCCGCCGGCAAATGCAGTTAAAACTCCGTAGGTTCTTCTTAAAATCAAATACAGTAATACTACGCAAGATGTTCCACACAGCGCCGCCGGTAACCTCAGGGCCAAATTTATCGGACCAAGAATTTTCAAAAATAGACCCTGTATCCAGAAAAAAAGTGGTGGTTTGTCGGCAATAATAGACCCGTCGATGAAAATGCTTGGAAAAAACCAATTATGAAGAGATGTACCTGTATTCAAAGAGGTGGCCGAATAAATTCCTAGCCCAGAATACCCGCGATCGAGTCCGTAAAAGCGCAGGGATACCGCCAGAAAGATCACTAATAGCACACCCAGAATTTCAATTCTCTGTATCGAGGTGGTTTTTACTGAGAGCATGAAAGGTAAAATACTATTTTATTTAAGGTAATACAACTCTCGTTTAATAAGACATAGGTCAAGCAATCTTTTTAAGATTTATGTAATATCTGCTGCTATGTGTCCAGTAAACAATCAAACAATAATTTCAGGCTCACACCTTGGCTAAATCAAAGCAACCCTTGCCACTAGCAGGATTAAAGGTAATTGAAGTTGCACAAGGGGTAGCGGGACCTCATTGTGGCCGGATACTTGCCGCTTTTGGGGCTGATGTTGTCAAAATAGAGCCTCCTTCAGGAGATTGGTCTAGGAGTATAGGGCCTTTTCTCGGGGATAATGAAAATGTCGAATCAAGTGCCACATATCAATACAACAATTCCGGTAAAAGGAGCGTTTTGTTGGACTTGTCTGTACCAGAAGGAATTTCAACACTCACAGATCTTGTTTCCGAGGCTGACATATTGATTGAGGACTGGGATATTCCCTCTCGAGCACTAAACGGTATAGAAAAATACAGGTTCACCAAGTTAGATTCTTCGTTGATCGAAATTAGCATAACCCCCTTTGGGCTTTCCGGACCGTATTCCTATTTCAGTTCGACTCCTATAATCCAATTAGCCCTCGGTGGTTATCTCTATTTGACTGGATTGCCCGGCAAGGAGCCCTTAATGCTTCCTGGCCATCAACCTGATTATCTCGCGGGTCTAAATGGAAATGGAGCCGTTCAAATAGCCTTATGGGAAAGAGATCAAACAGGAGCAGGGCAATTTGTCGAGGTCGCCATGATGGAAACATTAGCCACCCTTCACCAATTTACTATGGAAATGGAAACTTACGAAGGGTTTGTAAGAAACAGAAACGGTAACCTTTGGCAAAGGGAAAGTGCTTTCGCAAATTACGGGATCACAACAATTGAATGCATCGACGGGCATATTTGCTTCGGAGTATCAACGGAGGATCAGTGGGAAAGATTATGTATTATGATTGGCAAAGATGAGTTTCTTAAAGATCCCCAATATGCCACTCGTTCTGGGAGACGCTCCGTAGCACCTTATTTGGATTCATTACTCAAGGAATGGGTTGGGGAAAGGACAAGGGATGAGGTGATGAGGGAGGCATCGGAAACTTGGGGCCTGCCAACAGCCCCGGTCTTGGCAATATCTGAGGTTTTAGAGGACCCTCAATTTCTACATAGAGGTCTATTCACAGAAATCGATCACCCAATATCAGGTAAAGCAAGTTTCCCAACTTTTCCTTTCAAAACGAACCAGATGATACCCGATGTATCCCGTGCCCCCTTGTTAGGTGAACATACCTCAGAGGTTATAGGTTTTTGAGCGCCAAAAACGGAAGCACACAGGGTAGTCTAGCCGGCCTTAGAGTCCTAGATTTAACCAGGGTCTGGGCGGGACCATTGGCGACTCGTATATATGGGGATTACGGGGCCGATGTTATAAAAATTTCCGACCCAAGAGTCCCCTTGATAAGCCCAAACGGCCTTAACTCCAAGCTCAATAGGAACAAGAAAAACATTGGCCTACGTCTTGATAAATCGGATGGAAGGGAAATATTTTTGGAGCTCACGGCAATATCCGACGTCATCATCGAAAATTTTCGCCCACGGGTAATGCGTAATTTGAATATAACTTACGAAACTTTGACCAAAATTAACCCACATATCATCATGTGTTCTATGCCTGGTTTTGGGCTTGAAGGACCATATTCTGAATATCCAGCTTTCGGCACTACGGCTGAAGCCTTGGCAGGTATACCTGGACTGATAGGTTATGACTCTTCCCTACCTATTTCCACAGGTATCGCGTATGGTGATCCGGTCTCTGGTTTGAATGCGGTGGGAATTCTTTTGACGGCTCTTAGACATCGAAATATCACCGGTACGGGCCAATTTATCGATATCGCTTTGGCAGCCAGCCCAGCTTGCAATTTGGGAGAGTTTTTTGCTGCTAATTCTTCAAATGGATATACCCCGACTATTAATGGAAATAAAAGCGAACATTATTCTCCCCATGGGGCATACCCAACTAGAGGAGAGGATCAATGGATAGCCCTTTCTATAACTAATGAAAAAACCTGGAAAACTTTGGCAGAAATCATAAATAACCCAATTTTGAGTTCAGAAGATTATCATATTTTCGAAAACCGAAAAAAAGACGAAATATTAATCGATGCTCACATCTCTGATTGGTTTGCCTCTAAAGAGGCTGAAGAGGTCATGTTTCGACTTCAAACTAGAGGAATTGCAGCCGGTGTAGTTTCAAGTAACAGACAGTTATTATCAGACCCACATTTAAACCAGCGTGAATTTTTCGCCGATATGGATGAACCCCTATTTGGCGTAAAGCGATATGACGGGCAATCAATTCGAGGTAATTTCATAAATAAATCAGGTTGGAAAACCACAGAAGAGGTAGGTGGAAGCAGTAAAGAGATCTTGATGAAATTGCTAGGGTACACTAATGATGATTGTGAAACATTAGGAAAACAAGGCACAATTTTGTTCCAATAAACTGTCTTAAGCAGGAGAAATTTATAATGGCTGACCATCAGGTTAATTCCCCCATGACCGGACAAGTTATCGAAATATCGGTTGAAGTCGGACAATCCGTTGCTGAGGGAGATCTCTTAATTGTTATCGAATCCATGAAGATGGAAAATGAGATATTTTCTGAAGTAAATGGCACGGTAACTTCCATTGAGGCCGAAGAGGACCGGAACGTTAGTGAGGAAAATTTACTTATGACAATTGAAATCTAACATTAATGACTCAAAACCATATGTGTTTTAACTGGAGAATCCAATGCCAATAGACCCGAATAGAGAAACTTGGAAACCAGGCATGCCCTGGGAAAGGGCTCTTGAAGACATAGACTACATAACTGCTCTAGGTCAAGAAATGGGGGGTGCCGAAAGGATAGACCGGCAACACACTGGTGGTCGATACACCGTCAGGGAACGAGTCGAAAAAATGTTGGACAAGGGAAGTTTCATAGAGTACGGACCAATGATTGGTGCCGCAGAATATGACGATGATGGCAACTTAGTCGAGTTTTCTCCGGGTGCTTACGTTATGGGGCTCGGTGAAATAGACGGACGACCTGTTGCGATTGGGGGAGACGATTTCACTATATCGGGTGGCAGTCCACATAATATCAGGAAGCACCCAACCGATTTCATGCAACCACTCGCCTCACAATACGGCATTCCCTACATCCAACTTGTAGAGGGAGTGGGACATAGTGCGAAGTCGGACGAAGCCAAAGGGCATATGGGATTGCCAGATGGTGCCCTCTGGTGGAGAGGAATCGAACTCTTAAAAAAAGTACCGGTAGCCGCAGGAATTATGGGCTCTGTGGCAGGAGCACCGGCCGCCTTTGCTTTGATGTCTCATTTCACAGTCATGGTGAAAGGACAATCTCAAATTTTCCCTTCCGGTCCACCTGTTGTCAAAAGGGCAATCGGAGAGGATCTCGACAAAGAAGAGTTGGGTGGCTACAAAATGCATGTCCATGAAAGTGGACAGGTCGATAATGTCGCAGATTCCGAAGAAGAAGCCTTTGAACAGATCAAACAATTCATTTCTTATCTCCCAAATACCACAAATGACGTTGCTCCAAGAGTTGAAACAGGCGATCCTCCAGATCGAAGACCTGAGGAGCTGTTAAACATCATTCCTCCAAATAGAAAGAGATCTTATGATCCTAGGAAATTGATTAAATTGGTTGTCGACAACGGTGATTTTTTCGAAATGAGGAGACATTGGGCTGGAGCACTCATCACAGGGTTCGCACGATTGGATGGCTATAGTGTTGGGGTAATTGGCAGCGATCCTATGTTCATGGCAGGTGCAATGGACGGCTGGGCTGCAGAAAAATATGCACATTTTGTAGATCTTTGCGATGCGTTCAACCTCCCTGTCGTTATCTTTTTGGACATGCCAGGTTTTATGCTTGGTTCCCACTCAGAAAGAAAAGCTACCATGAGGAGGGGGGTGAGAGCTTTAATAGCAAGTGCAGAGGCAGAGGTTCCTAAGATTGAATTTAATGTTAGAAAAGCCTATGGGGTAGCGGCCGATGCAGCTCATAGTCTTGGGCACCCAAATGGTTTGAATTTGAGGTTTGGATGGCCTGCCGGGGAATGGGGTGGAATACCGATTGAAGGTGGTGTCGCCGCCGCTTATCGAAGAGAAATAGAAAATGCACCGGACCCAGAGGCCCACAGGTCAATGATAGAGGAGAGATTACTGAAACTCCGATCGCCGTTCAGAGCTGCTCATAAGGGTGATGTAGTAGATTTGATAGATCCAAGAGAGACTCGCCGCCTTGCTTGTAGATTTGTGAAATTAGCTCAACCTATGTTGGAGAAACTAGCTCAAAAACCTAAGAGAGCTGTCAGGCCTTAGGTCAAAATATGTCCTCTGAGTATTTTGCAGACGATCTGCCACTAAATGGAATAAAGGTTGTGGAAACAGCACAGGGCGTTTCCGGCCCGTATGCTGCAAAGCTGTTGGCTTCCTTAGGTGCTGAAGTTATCAAAGTAGAGTTACCAGGGGGAGATTGGAGTAGAAAGACTCCCCCCTTCTTGTCTGAAACTAATCATACAGAATCCAGTGCACTGTATCTTTACAACAACACAGGAAAAAAAAGTGTGGTCCTTGACTGGAGAAATTCAGAAGGTCTTAATGATCTGGAAAATCTGATTAAATCAGCGGATGTATTTATTGAAGACTGGGATATATCGGCCAGAACTGAATGGAAATTAAGCCCTGAATTTTTCATAGAGAATAATCCTCAATTAATTGAACTTTCTATAACTCCATTTGGTTTATCCGGCCCTTACAGCACCTACAAATCCACTCCGTTGATACAACTAGCGCTTGGAGGCATACTCAACCTGATTGGAAACCCGGAACAAGAGCCATTAATGTTGCCAGGGCACCAACCGGATTATCTGACCGGAATTAACGGGAGTAACGCTGTACAAATTGCCTTATGGGACAGGGACTTTTTTGGGGAGTCAGGTAAGTTCTTGGAATTGACCATGCTGGAAACTCTGGCCAATCTACATCAAGCTCCTCTTGATATGGATGGAGGTATCAGGCGAAGAAGCGGACATCGACAATCCCCCCTTTCATCTAACGGCTTTCCGCCAGGGGTATGTACAGTTTCTGCGAAAGACGGATACATGACCTTCGGGGGAGGAAGCCCTGCAATTTGGGAACAGCTTTGTCTAATGCTTGGTCGATTAGACTTGTTCGAAAATGAGACTTTCAGCAATGTTTTTGAGAATCCTGAATCAGGTCTGATAGTCGACCATATCATGGAAAACTGGATGGCAGATAAGACAAGAGAGGAAGTGTTTAAGGAAGCATCCTCTGTCTGGATGCTGCCAGTGTCCCCGGTAAAGAAAATAAATGAAATCCTCGAAGATAAACAATACGCCAGCAGACATGCTTTCCAAAAAATTATTCACCCGGTTGCAGGAGAAGCAACTTATCCGTCTCCAACTTTTACTGCTAATGGAGAAAAACTAAAGGTTTCGAGATCTCCTATGCTCGGAGAACACACAAAGGAATATCTTTGGTAAATATCATATGTCAGCAGTAGATACTGTCTCCTCAGGGGCCCTAAGACATTTACGAATTATTGACCTTACAAGAGTTTGGGCTGGGCCACTTGGAACACGTACTTTGGCCGACTTTGGCGCTGAAGTAATAAAAGTGAGTGATCCTAGAATTCCCTTAAGTAGGGTAGGAAAAGTCAATGATAAGTTAAATAGGAACAAATTGAATATTGCTCTAAGGCTGGACAAACCTGAAGGAAGAGACGTGTTCCTTGACCTAGTCTCCGTTGGAGATGTTGTAATCGAAAATTTCCGCCCGAGGGTCATGAGAAATTTGGATATAACTTACGGCAAGCTCCTTGAAGTTAATCCAAACCTACTGATGTGTTCAATGCCTGGATTTGGGCTCGCTGGGCCTTATTCAGAATATCCTGCATTTGGATCAACTGCAGAGGCGATGGCTGGTATAAATTCAATGATTGGTTATGTTCCAGACAGACCTTTACAGACGGGTTTATCTTATGCGGACCCGGTTTCGGGTCTAAATCTCGTCAATGTTATTCTGGCCTTTGCTCGGAGGAGAAGTGTAACTGGGAAAGGGAATTTCATAGATTTAGCTCTTGCAGATAGTCCATTAGGGACACTTGGCGAGTTTTTTGTTGCAAATTCTGCCATCGACTATAAGCAACACCCAAACGGTAACCGTCATTCACAATACGCCCCCCACGGGGCTTTCAGATGTTTTGGAGACGATCAATGGATAGCCATATCAATTACAAACCATTTCCAATGGGAGCGATTGAAAGTTGAGATCGACGATAGTCGGTTAGAAAACCCTGGCTACGGTGATCTTTCAGGTAGGAAAGCTAATGAAGGAGCCATAAATAGAATAATGGAAGAATGGACTTCAAGGAAAGATGCAGGTGAATTAATGGAACAATTGCAACAGAAAGGGGTCCCAGCAGCTAAAGTGTCAAACAATCTAGATGTCTTAAATGATCCCCATCTCAATGAACGAGAGTATTTTTCATATCTTAAAATTTCAGAAGAAAACATCGAGAAATATGACGGGCAGGCGATACCGGGTAATCAGAAGGAAAGATCTAAATGGTTTCCAATGAGGGATCTTGGGGAAGATTCCAACAGTATTGTAATGGAATACCTTGGTTATTCGAAGGATAAATACCTATCTCTGTTGGAGCAAAAGGTCATCTCTTAAAGGAAGTTTTGTAAATGTCTAATTATTCACATGTTCTTGTCGTAAGTGGAGGTATGGACTCTGCCACCCTAGCCCACATGTGTGTGCAAGAAGGCGGTTCACCTTATCTGATCACCTTCGATTACGGTCAAAAACACAGAAAAGAAATTGAATACGCGCGATTACTCGCAGAAAATTTGGGTGTACCCCACCAAGTCGTTGATATATCAAATATACAAAATTTACTCGGAGGGTCGGCCCTTACTGATGATGGCATAGAGGTACCAGAAGGCCACTACGCAGCCTCTAATATGGCAATAACGGTTGTGCCAAATCGGAACGCAATTTTTCTGACAATAGCCTACGGCGCAGCTGTTTCCTTCGAATCTAAGTTTGTGGGGGCAGCTATGCATACTGGTGACCATACTATCTATCCCGATTGCCGGCCTGAATTTGTAGACATTTTTGGTATCATGCAAAAAATTGCAACTGAAGGAACGGGTGATGCAGACCTCAGTCTTTGGACTCCTTTCATTGACAAAAGCAAAGCAGAAATAGCCCAAATCGGGTTAGCTATGGATCTAGACTACGAAGAAACTTGGAGCTGTTACAAAGGTGATCGGCTGCATTGTGGCAGATGCGGTACATGCGTAGAGCGGAAAGAAGCTTTTGAATTAATCGGAGCTACCGATCCAACCCGATACCAATAGGGTAAGTTAGTTTCTTATAAATTGAGTATTCCGACTCGAAAACAATGACTTTTGCCGTTTTATTTATTTCAGCGGTTTATACTACCTAGAATAGCGAATGGCTTTGAATCAATTAGGGAAACTCGTTTTTTGAATCGTCGAACTTGGGTCAGTGCAACAGCAACACGTAATTACGCTATTAACGATCCTCTTTTGGATTGGCTTCACTATCACGGAAAATCAAAAGGCTTTAGACCGGACACTGAATACGCGGATTACGACGAAAGGACCGATTTTAGGCTTTTCATCATGAATCAAGGAAATCGATTCGAATCCTCCGTTACGAAATACATTTCTGAACTATTCCCTATACATAGAGTAAGAGAACCGATGGAATCTAGTTCCGATGACAGTGTGTTCTCAAAAACTTTATCCGCGATGCGTTTAGGTTCCCCAGTTATCTACCAGGCTGTCCTTAGGGATGAGAAAACCGAGACTTATGGGATCGCCGACTTTCTTATAAGAAGTGATGTTTTCGGGGAACTATTTTCTCGATATAGAGGAGATGAATCCACCATACTAGGATCCCCTCTCTTAGGAGATGAGTCATGGCATTACCGAATTCTGGATGCCAAATTCACGACCCTCAGATTTTCAGCGGCCGGCAACTTATCGACTAGTGGGTCTGCCTGGGCCTATATGTTGCAACTTTTCATATATAACAGGGCCTTGGGTAACATGCAGGGATACACCCCTCCTAATGCCTATTTACTGGGCCGCAAATGGTCACAAACGGCCAGAGGGGAAACACTTCGGGGAACCAATTTTATGGATCGTCTTGGGGAAGTTCCTATGGATTATTTTTCTGGGAGCAGAGGAACCCTTGAAGATGTCGTAGCTAATGCCTGTGAATGGATACGAAATGTGCGAACTAATGGCCATTCATGGGAAGCACTACCTACCCCATCCATTCCTGAATTAAGGCCAAATATGAGTTCCACTGCTGATCAACCCTGGCATCACGCAAAAGGCGAGATCAACGACTCCTTGAAAGATTTGACCACCCTCTGGGGAGTTGGGGTAGAAAAAAGAAACACGGCAAATAGGGAAGGTATCTTCAAATGGGACCATGAAGGTTTAAAGGCTGAAGACCTCGGCGTCAAGGCGAAAGGGAGTGCAAAGACCCTACAAGCAATCCTAGACGTAAACAAAATTGAAACTAGTCCCGTCGAGCCTTCATTTATTGAAGACTTGGATAACACGTGGCGCCAGCCCGCAAAGGTTGAATTTTTCGTTGATTTTGAAACAGTTTCCGATCTTAATGATGATTTTGCAAATA
>VFFY01000164.1 GCA_009392675.1 SAR202 cluster bacterium
AAAAAAAACCTAATATAAGCATAAATCGATTGGGCCTGAAAAAACAGCAACAAAAAAACCCCGACAAAGCGGGGCTGGACCCTTCCTTTGTGTTTGGAAGAATCATTCCACAATCACACAGTAAGGGTGAATTTAAGTAAACCCACCCCAACGTGCTATAAATTCTGCAGTGCTAGCTGGCCTTGCCAATTCGGAAAACGTTAGTTCCGCATCCCTTCGAGCAAACACCCTTAGTTGCGGGTCTACCATTTTTCAATGTAACCTGCTGAGGGTCCTTAATTTCAACCTTGGCCCTGCACTTAACGCAGTACGCTTCCATATCTCCCTCCTTGTGAGGACTAACTACTAATAAGTCATATTATTCATATAATTAAACTTAACGCAACCCTTTTTCTACCACATATTGTGCTTTCTTTCTGCATTAGGCCTTCTACATATGGTATTTTTCCACTTTAAACTGTTAAATACATGTGGCTAAGTGGCCAAAGACATACTTATGTAACACACAAGCAACATCTATTTAACAGCAGGGCAATACTTAAGAAACATCAGGTGCATAGACTTAAAATTAAATAATTCAGGCGAATTAGTCACACTAAAATTATTCGCCGTAATACGGAGGTTTCGTATGGATTCAGGACATACTTCTTGGATGTTGATAGCCACTGCACTGGTGTTTTTTATGACACCAGGACTAGCTTTCTTTTACGGAGGTCTAGTAAGAGCCAAAAATATAATCAACACGGTAATGATGAGCTTCATGTCGATTGCGATAGTCAGCATCGTCTGGGTACTTTGGGGCTACAGCCTAGCTTTCGGCACCGGCAATGCATTTATTGGAGATTTCAGTCATCTTGGATTATCTGGTATTTCCTTTGCTTCAGCAGAAGGAGACGATATCCCTCCTTTGTTGTTCGTCGCATTTCAAATGATGTTTGCGGTTATCACTCCGGCTCTTATAACTGGAGCCTTTGCAGAAAGATTCAAATTTAGTACCTACTTAATTTTCCTAGTACTATGGAGCACCTTGGTTTATGCGCCCATAACACATTGGGTCTGGGCTTCTAATGTCTTGGCAGATGGTACAGAGGTAAACGGATGGCTATGGGATCTTGGGGCCCTCGACTTCGCAGGAGGAACCGTAATCCACATAAATGCTGGAATAGCAGCAGTTGCGGCAGCACTTCTAGTTGGAAAACGAAGAAACCCGGGAATACAACCCAATAACGTTCCGTATGTGGTTCTTGGAGCCGCAATCCTCTGGCTTGGATGGTTTGGATTTAATGCGGGTTCAGCGGTAGCTGCTAACGATTCTGCGGCAAATGCTTTCTTGGTTACCAGCCTCGCAGCTTCAACCGCTGCATTGACTTGGGGTGTGATATCACACCTAAAAACTGGGAAAATGGGAGCAGTTGGCGTAGCTACAGGAGCAGTAGCTGGTTTGGTTGCTATTACTCCGGCTGCAGGGGCTGTAAACGCCATGGGTGCACTTGCGATCGGATTCGGAGCAGGATTGATTTGCTTTTACGCTGTAGAACTTCTTCATAAAACCAAGATGGATGACGCTCTAGACGTGTTTGCAGTTCACGGAATTGGCGGTATATGGGGAGCGATTGCCACTGGCATATTTGCACTCGAGGCAATAACCGGCGGCACAAAGGGACTTATAGAAGGTAATGTAGCACAAGTAGGGATTCAGGCGGTTGCAGTAATCGCCACCGTAGCATACTCCGGCATAGTAAGCCTCATTATCTTGTTTATCTTGGATAAAATTCCTGGGCTCGGATTAAGGTCCAGTGAATCTGACGAGGATATAGGGCTTGATTTAGCGGAACACGGAGAACAGTCTGCCGTACAAGACGGAGCAAACTAGTCAAGTCTCGGCATATTAACAAAGAGGGTTCGGTGCTAATCGAACCCTCTTTTACACCATTACTATAATGTTACATAGTTATTTCTTAATTGTTGCCAAAATATTACACCGTGTGTAATATCGAGATTGTAAATGTTTCATAAATGTTACAGAGGAGGGCGTATATGTTAAAGATAGAGGCGATATTCAGGCCTGAAAGAGTAGGTGCGGTGACCGATTCACTTCTAGCAGCTGGTGTCACAGGATTCCATTATCAAAACGTCACCGGACAAGGACAACAGAAAGGTGTTGAAGTGGTAACCGGAAGGGGTGGTCAGACCACTAGGTCGGCTTCATCCAAAACTCTACTTGTTACTGTGGTGTCTGACGACAAAAAAGATGCCGTGGTAGAAGCAATTGTTTCGGCTTCCCGAACCGGTGAAATCGGTGATGGCAAAATATTTGTGACTGAAATTTCAGATACGATACGTGTCAGAACCGGAGAGGCCGGAGAATCGGCAATATAGCCGGGGAAAGGAACCTCAACACCTGTAGTCTTCCCTAACTGTTGAAGAGAGCTTGAAGCATAGGTATTATCTTTAGCAATGCCTACTAATGTGCCACCTCAATACAGAGATGCGGAACAAAGATTCCGAGAAGCTGTCTCAGTGCAAGGCAAAATAGCAGCCTTGCAAGAGATGCTGCAAATTATGCCTAAACATAAAGGCACAGATCATTTAAAAGCCCAACTCAGAGCCCGATTGTCCAAGTTGATGTCTGATTTGGAAACTTCGTCTGGTGGGAAGGGCGGCCGAACCGAGCCATTTTCTCTGCCTAAAGAAGGTGCCGGCAGATCCACTTTGATAGGCCCTACTAACGTTGGGAAATCGCTGCTATTATCTTCTGCAACTGGTGCTAAAACTAAGGTAGGTTCATACGAACTAAGCACGCAAGAACCTATACCTGGCATGTATCCCTATAACGACATATATATACAGATGGTTGACACTCCACCGATAGATAATATCGCCACCCAAAGTAGGCTTTACGGACTACTAAGAACGAGTGATATTTTTGTTTTCGTGGCAGATTTAACGAATAATCCAGTGGATCAAACAGAAAATTCTTTTAAAGAACTAGAAGAGTGGGGATTTAAGTTGTTGCAAAAGGGACAATATCCAGATGAAGATGACCAATTTACCTCAAAACCCACAATAATAGTTTGCAATAAGGCAGATATACCCGGCGCCTTAGATAATTATGGGTACATGGAAACTCATTACGAGGGGAAATTTCCGCTGATTATGGCAAGTGCTCAAGAGGAAGTCGGGTTGGATGAACTCGCAGAAGAATTATTTACAAGCCTGAAAATAATACGTATCTATACTAAGTCACCAAGAGAACGACTAGAAGATTTCAACAAAGAAAACCCCGTGGTCCTCCCCATCGGCAGCACCGTCGGTGAAGCGGCTCAGCAGGTACACAAAGAACTGAGCCATGGACTGAAATATGCAATCCTATGGGGGGATTCAGGCAAATTCGACGGACAACGTGTCGGCAGAGGCCATGAGTTATCAGACGGGGACGTTATAGAAATCCACGCCTAGTTTCCGCCTAAGCATTTAATGCATCTAACACTTTGCCTGGAGACATAGGCAATTCAGTCATACGAACTCCCACTGCATCATAAATAGCATTAGCTATAGCGGCCATTGGAGGAATCAAACAAGCCTCTCCCACCCCACGCAGGCCAAATGGATGTCCCGGGTTAGCAACCTCCACAAGTACCGTGTCAATCATTGGTAAATCCAGTGCGACAGGCATCCTATAATCCAGAAAGGAAGCGTTAACCATATTCCCTTCACCATTGAAAACATATTCTTCATTCAAAGCCCACCCAATTCCTTGCACCGCACCACCCTGCAGCTGGCCCTCAACATAGCTAGGGTGGATAGCCTTTCCGACATCCTGCATAGAGGTATATCTCAATATGTCGACCTTCCCGGTCTCTTTATCCACCTCAACATCAACAATATGAACTGCGAAAGCATTGCCAACTCCTCCTGGATTTACCGTAGCACGGCCAACTATCGGGCCGCCTGTGCCGTTGAGCATCTTCGCCAATTCAGCGAATTGAATGCTTAATTCAGGATCACTTTTATGTCTTATAGTTGCTCTTTCATACTCGATTTCAGAGGCGTCTACATCCCAGATACGGGCGGCTCGAGCTACCATCTGGGCCTTTATATCATAGGCAGCTTCAATGCATGCTGTACCAGTTTTGAAAGTCACACCACTCCCACCAGCCCCAGAGCTATAACCGATTGAGTCAGTGTCACCAATGGATGGTTTCACATCCTCCGCTTTTAACCCGAGCACATCCGCAACCTGCATAGCCATTGCAGTTCGACTACCTCCGATATCCGGAGAACCTTCAACCAATGAGACTGTCCCATCTGCGTTCACACTTGCAACGGCACTAGCCGGACCGCTTCCGTTGAACCAGGCGCCAGAGGCGATACCACGTCCTCGAGCAATGCCTGCTATATCTGCGGCGTAATGAGGATGATTTTTTGCAGCGTTCAGTGTTTCCACTAACCCTATTTTTCGATATACCGGACCGTTGGCAGGTTGACGAGTACCTTCTTTGGCTGCATTCAGGAGCCTGAATTCTATGGGATCTATATTCAATTTTTCAGCGATTTCATCAATCGCAGTCTCAATTGCAAAAGCCGCAGCCGGGGAACCTGGTGCTCTGTAAGCAGAAGATTTTTGAACATTTGTGACAACATCCAAGCCTTCAACATATGCATTAGGTATGACATATGGTCCCAGCATTGTTCTACTCCCACCGGCTACTGGCGAGCCTGGAAAAGCTCCTGCTTCAAAAGTGAGTCTAGCCTTCACCGCCGTGAGTTTACCGTCCTTAGAAGCTCCCAGTTTTATTTCCATAGCGGTACCAGATGTCGGTCCTGTGCCAATGAAAACTTCGGCTCGGGTCATTGTTATTTTTACAGCAGAGCCTGATTTTTTAGACAAAACAGCCGCCACTGGCTCCAAATAAACTCCACCCATCCCCTTACCTCCAAAGCCGCCGCCAAGTTCCAAAGGCACCACAGTGACATCTCCCACAGGTATATCCAGCAAAGCAGATATGTGATCTCTGAAAGCAAATAGTTGTTGTGTACTGCACCAGGCAGTCACCTTTCCATCTTCATTCCAGAAAGCAGTAGTTGCTTGAGGTTCTATATATCCCTGGTGAACTGCCTTGGTTCTAAATTGTCGCTCGACGACTACGTCAGATTCCGCAAATGCCTTATCAACATCTCCCTCTTGGGAAATTATTTTTAAGGCCAGGTTACTCGTGCCCGCATTGCCCTCATCACCCCATCCACCAACCCTGAACAATACACTTGACTGAGTCAATAACCTGTCATGCAGAATAGGCGCGTCGTCTTTAAGAGCATCTTCAGCAGTCAATACTGGAGGCAGAACCTCATAATCAACTTCTATTAAAGCCAAAGCTTCCTCGGCAATATGAGGGTCAATAGCGGCCACTGCGGCTATTGCGTGACCAACATAGAGAGCTTTCTCTCTCGCCATTACGTTCCGGCTATAGAAACCATAATTTACAGCAGCACCTTCTTCTAAATCAGCTACCTCTGCCGAAACTTCTGGCAAATCAGATCCTGTCATAACCGACTTAACCCCGGGATGGGCAAGAGCTTTAGATGTATCTATAAACTTTATCCTTGCATGGGCATGGGGGCTTCTAAGAATTTTTCCATGCAGGTACCCTACAGGGAATGAATCAGCGCTATAACGAGCCCGGCCAGTTACTTTATCAGCACCATCATGACGTATAGGTCTAGTACCTACTACGGAAAATTCCTTTTCGGTAAGTACCATATTTGGCTCATAGGTGGTCATGATGCATCTCTCCGTTAATCTGATTAGTTAATCTAAGCTAATTTAACACATCGAAACGAAAGCAGAAAACAGGCGCAAATTAAAGTAAAGTCGGTAAAATGTTACACAGTATGTCTATTACCCAAAAAGTTATCTGAAGTAAATTAGTAGGTATAAGATGTAACTATGAAACAGCAAACGACTATAAGGATGACTAAATGAAATTTGGAGCATCAATATCAAGTTACACCACCACATGGGACAGCATCGAAACGGCGATAAAAACTATGGAGACAGGAAACTGGGATAGCATATGGTTTCCTGACCACTTTATACCGCCAGCTGCGTGGAAGGGAGCTGAAGATCAACCTATCTTTGAATCATGGTCTCTACTGTCTGCTGTCGCTGGAATGACCGAAAAGCTCCGGATGGGTCATATGGTGAACGGAAATACTTATCGAAATCCTGCATTAGTTGCAAAGATGGCAACGACCATAGACCAGATATCCAGAGGCAGATTTATACTCAGCCACGGCGCGGCATGGTTTCAAAGGGAGCACGAGGCCTATGGTTGGGAATTTCCATCCTTGAGGGAACGCTCAGACAGATTCGAGGAGTCGTGTGCCCTTATCAG
>VFFY01000165.1 GCA_009392675.1 SAR202 cluster bacterium
AGTTTTATACCAGACGTACCTTTGTATGGAGGAACTACCTACAAGGTCTCAGTGAATCCAAATTCCGGCATTGAATTAGCCGATGGCAATATACAGGTTTTATCAGGTCTTATTGAGGATGTTAGCTCTTGGACGTTTACTACAGCTGAGATGACAAGGTTTACCCTACCGCTTCTCATTACTTACAGCGACTCAGAATGTAGAGGGGAACAAGAACCATTGCTTGCACATCGGATCGGAGAGCGACTATGTTTAACTCTAGAAGATATTGATAATCTTCTCTACGGAATGGAAGAGGACACACCAGGTCATTATTTCGATGACTTGAGTTCCGGTAAATTTGCTATATCTCCAATTCGTGATAGGGCTGGCCACGTTGTTAAATCCGTCCAAATCGACAGAAACAAACCGTACATTGGCGGTAATTGTGGACGCCATTGGGAAAAAGAGGCGCTCAGAGCTTGGGATACTTGTCCTGATTATGCAGAAGACACCACAATACGCGAAGAAATGGACCAAATTTTCGATCGATTGAGGTACAGAAATATAGCGCATAAAGATGGCTCATATAACTTGCTAGCGCCATACTTGCCGGATAGGGACTGGCTGATCGATGATTACGATATGGGAAGTGAGCAAGATAGAACAGGAGAGTGGCATCATTATTTTAGGAATGTAACTCCGATTTACGTATGGGGTGTAGGAGGACCAGATACCTCACCTTGGAGCACAATAGGGATGGCATCACCTCCAAAGGGCTCTCAACAAGCCGCACTTGATGTATCACATGAAGAGACCCTCCGGACGTGGGGACATGAATTGGGTCATGCGTATTTTGGATTGCCCGATTACTACAGCAGAGGCGAACCTGCTGGACCGAATAAAACAGGCCCTCTAGATATTATGGGTGACAGAGATGGTGGTGGTAGCGGCAAAATATGGCCACCTTTCACAGCATGGAGCATGGTTAAGGCAGAATTCGAAGAACCAGAAGAACCGTTAACAGATGCGCAGCTACTGGGATATATAGCTGATGTTGATAATACCCTTGATCTTAACGGTATTACTGGGGTTCTAAATAGTAGAGGAAATGCGAACGGATTTAACATAATTAAGGTACCGGCAATAATAGAGAGAGACACTCAAGAAGTAAAAGGACACTATTTGCTAGAGCTATACGGCTCTACTGGATATGATTCACAAATATATGTGAATTCAGATTCGGTTAATTTTGGTGATAACCCAGGAGCTTTCCCTGGTGGAATAGCCATATGGAAATGGGATAAAACTGAACAGAAAGTGCAAACAGATGTTTGTGGACAGTATTTCGGTGATAGAGTACCTCACTGCGGCGCTGACTTTTTGTTCCAGAATGGAAATCATATGGACCCAATAGAGTACTACCCGAGTATTCCTAGTATTACGCGTGGTAATGGTTCTGCTTGGCCAGGCACTTCACCAGGGATAAATACCCTCTTCCCGTGGTGGTATTCGGCACAGCTGCCATACGGGTCTGATTATGATGCAGAACTAACGAATATGCCGACTACTATAGAGTTGCCGGTATTAGAGATCGCACCGTTTGGTGAGAATCCAAATTTTGGTGGAGGTAACAGAGTAGCAACCATAACTCTCTCATTTGATGAATTTATAAATGATATAAAAACAAAGGTACGGGATGATTCACAGAATGCTAATAGTGGTAATTTGAATGGGTATACACTGAGCGATGCCGCTGCATTTACCGTGAGTGTACAGAAACATGAAACACCAGAATACATGACATATAGAGACCATGTGAGGGAAGGACAAATCCAGTTTGCTCAACCAGGCGCGATGTGGGATGAAATGCAGACCTATGGGTTCTATAGATTTACTGAATAAGCCACAAAAGAATAGAGATTGCAGCCATTCGAATTTAAAACTTCATAATAACCGCCTCGGGGGACTTAGGCCCCTGAGGCGGTTATTGTATGTAAATTGTCTATCCCAGGGTTAATGCTAATTCCCCCAGATACTGCGCAAAGATTTTTTGTGCTTACCAGATTTTTCTCCTGACACTGTTTCATTCCTGATCCCTAGTGATATCATCAATAATATTGTCTCAGTAAGGAGAAAGAATGTTTCATATTAAAAGAGTATTTAAGGCCAAGCCGGGTCAGTCTCGTAAAGTTGCGACTCTAGCCTATCAGGCGGCAGAAACCTATAACGGTGCTGGACAGCGAGGAGAGTTTTCAGTTTATTTTAATCCTGGTACTACACCAGGAGAAAAAGATATTGTTGTACTACAGTGGGCTGATGAGGCCTTGAAGTCCGTATTTAGAGGTGAGAACGATATACCATCTAGGTCCCTTGAGATTTGGAAGGAATTAATGACGCTCACTGAAGAAAATTGGATTGAGTTTAACGAGCTTCTTACACCGGATAAAATGGTTAAATGAACCAATTCATGAAGATGGCTTGATGTGATAAGCGAGTATCGAGTTATTGCCCGATTGGGTGAGAAAAACATTTTTTAAAACTTAAATCATGAGAAACAAAAAAATCGCAGTAATTGGTGCGGGCATCGTAGGCGCATCAGTGGCTTTTCATTTGTCCCAACATGGGATGGACGTGTCGGTATTCGATAAAAACCAGCCTGGAAACGGTGCTAGTGGGCATTCATTTGCCTGGATAAATGCATTTTCCAAACAACCTCGCCACTATTATGATTTAAACTATCGTTCGATGGACCGTTGGCCTAGATTTGCTGAAGATTTAGGTGAAGACATTGGTCTCCGTTGGGGTGGAAACGTCACCTACTGTTCGGATCCTGATGAAGGTCGAAGGTTGGCTTCTGAGTGTGAACGACTTAACTCGTGGGGATATTCGGCGAGGTTAATATCATCGGAGGAACTATCCAGTCTTGAACCGAACTTAAAAATTGGGCAATTTCATACCGGTATTTATACCCGTGACGAAGGACACGTTTTACCTGTTAAGGTGACGGAAGCCTGTATGCATAAGATTCAGGAGGCTGGCGGGGAACTTCATTTTGACACCCTCGTTGACTCGATTTATCAAGATGGTGACAAAGTTTTACTTTACTCGCAGAATCGGCACAGGGAGTTTGACCAAGTAGTGATAGCTGCGGGAATAGACTCGACTACACTTGCTAAGACTGCAGGGATAAACCTGCCTCAGAGAAGGAGTCCTGGGATGGTTGTAAAAACAAAGCCCCTGCCCTCCTTCATCCATAGTTTGGCCACCATATA
>VFFY01000166.1 GCA_009392675.1 SAR202 cluster bacterium
AAAACATAATGGTGAGCCGGGTGGGATTCGAACCCACGACACTCGGATTAAAAGTCCGATGCTCTGCCAACTGAGCTACCGGCCCATTTTTGTTTCACTAAACATCAATTCTATATATAGAATTTCTCGTCTTCAAGAAAAATTTGTTATTTATCGTAGGTTTCTTGTGTGATAGGTGATAAAGAACACACTGAGGATGGGTATCGCCCGAGATATTTTCCTATTATGTGTTCGCCCGAAACCGTTCCCCAAGCTCTAGAGTCATTACTTGCTCTTCTATTATCACCCAGGACGAAATATTCTCCGATTCCTACAACATTTGGACCCCAATTAGAACTATCGTTTAACGAGGGATCGAGATATGGTTCCTTCAATAAAACACTATTTAAGAAAACCTCACCATCATTGATATGAATGTTATCTCCTTCCCTAGCTACCACTCTTTTTATGAAATGGCGACTAGGATCTTTAGGATAGGTAAATACTATGACATCGCCTATATCTGGATCTCCAAATAAATATCTGTTTTTTAATGTAGTAGTGCTGGTTTCTGAGAAAATGCCAAAGCGCGATTCAGGTACTTTCCAGTAGGCAGCTTTATTGGCTATAACACAGTCTCCTTGATTGATATTTGGAGTCATGCTGGAGCCTTCTACTTGGTAATTTTGGATTGAAATATACAAAATAGAAAAGACAAACATAGCCAATATTGATGTTTCAATAATTTCGCGAATTGCCCGTTGAATTTTCCTCTCATAAATGTACATAGCACCTAATTATATCTTTTAATACAAGAAGCCGGTGACAAAGCAGGTTTTCCAATCCGGATAGTTGTATCCTTTAGAAGGTTAATATTCGCCCTAAATGTACTATTTATAGGTGACCAGATGAATAAGCTGATCGTTTTGGCACTACTGTTAATAATTACGGGCTTGGCTTGCTCCAATAATGACCCAATTACTGACGGGCATGTTGGTGCCACAGAGCCAACGGCCTTGTCGCCTGTTTATGCTTCCTCGTCCACATTTGCAGATGGAGGAACTGTAAAAGGTGTTGCCAATTCAGATTCTTTAAGTATTGATGGGATACAAGGTGGAATAAGAGTTTCAGGTACAGGGACAATATCCGTGGAGCCCGATGTTGCAGTGCTCGAGATTGGAGTTGAAGTGTTTGCGCCTAAAGTTAGCATGGCTAGATCTGAAGCATCTAAATCTATGGATTCAGTAATCTCAACCATAAAAAAACTTGGTGTCGAAGAGAAAGATATCCAGACAACCAGGTTCAACATATACCCTAGATATGACTACGAGGAAACGACAATTAACGGTAACCGGATCGGTACCCAAGTGCTTACCGGATACACTGTAAGCAACACCGTAAAAGCTAAGATATTCGAAGTGGACCAAGTAGGGGAAATAATTGACAGTGCAGCGGATGCTGGTGGTGATTATGTCCGGATTAACGGTGTTGATTTCACTGTTGATGATCCTAATCCTTATAAGACCACGATTAGAAAGATGGCAGTGGAAGACGCAGTCAACAAAGCTCAAGAATATGCTCTTTTGACCAATGTCGAGCTGGGTCCCATAATCTCATTAGATGAGATGGGAGCTGGCTCTATTCAGTCTCCATATGAGGCTGATTATGGTATGCGGATGATGGCTGCTGCACCGACTACCTCCATAAGTAGCGGCCAACTGGAGGTTAGTCTGAGTGTGAATACCCTGTTTGCGATTAAATGATACCTGCCGTGACTTTGGATGGAACTTTTTAGAGGTATGTCTTCAAGCTATTGATAGAATCAGAATTTAATATTACGGAGACCAACAATGGTACTTAGCGACCGAACCATAAGGGAGGAGATTGCTGCTGGCAGGATAGTTGTTGACCCTCTGGGGGAAAATGCTATTCAACCTGCAAGTATTGACGTACATCTCGACAAAACCTTTCTCGTTTTTCGGAATTCTAGATTGCCTTATATCGATGTTAGGCAGAGCGCTGAGGAGTTGACAGAAAAATTGGAGATCGAAGGTGATATACCATTTATGCTTCATCCTGGAGAATTTGTACTCGGCAGTACTCTCGAACATATAGAATTGCCTGACGATCTTGTGTCAAGGGTAGAAGGCAAAAGTTCGCTTGGAAGATTGGGATTATTGATACATTCTACGGCAGGCTATGTAGATCCTGGTTTTAGAGGGCATCTAACACTTGAGCTGAGTAATGTATCTAATTTGCCGATAACCCTGTATTACGGCATGAAAATAGGCCAATTGTCTTATGTGCGACTAACCACTTCAGCGGAATTTCCATATGGCTCGCCAGAGTTGGGTAGCAAATATCAAGGGCAATCAGATCCGACTGCAAGCAAAGTGCATCAGGATTTCCAAAGAAGGTGATCCATGTCATATATGGACATCGCGCTAGCTGCTGGTAAAAAGGCCCGAGGCATATCCAACCCTAACCCCCCTGTTGGAGCCGTCCTAGTAAAAAACGAACAGGTATTATCAGAGGGATTTACGGGACTACCTGGATCTCCACATGCTGAAGTGATGGCGATAACTGCAGCGGGTGATGCTGCAAAAGAGTCTGTTTTATATGTTACTTTGGAGCCTTGTTGTCATTTCGGTAGAACTCCTCCTTGTACCAAAGCAATTATCGAATCTGGGATTTCTAAGGTCTACATTGCCATTAAAGACCCCGATAACAGGGTTTCAGGCAAAGGTATTGATCGATTGCAAAAAGCAGGTATAGAAGTTGTTTTGGGTCTTGGTGAAAAAACGGCTGAGGTTGATTTGGAGGCCCATATTAAATTGTCTAAAACAGGGACCCCTTTATTAACTGCAAAATTTGCTGCTAGTTTAGATGGCAAGATAGCAACCTCCTCTGGAGACTCAAAGTGGATAACCAGTGAAGAATCTAGGGCACGAGCCCATTTTATGCGATTTGAGACTGACGCTATTATGGTAGGAGTGAATACTGTTATAGCTGATGACCCTCGGTTGACGGTTAGGTTGGATGGCAAAAAAATTGAGAGACAACCCTTGAGAATAGTAATTGATTCCTCTGGGCGTATTCCTGAAAAGAGTGCCTTATTTTTGGAGAAAGGAGCTACTTTCATTGCGTCAACCCAAGGCTTTAAAGTTCCGGATAATCTGCAAAATGTCACAACCAAGTCCTTTCCTAGTAAGGCCGCAAGAGTGGATCTTACAGCGGTTTTAAAACACTTAGGGAATATTCCTGTTTCCTCAGTATTGGTGGAAGGTGGGTCGGAATTGATGGGATCTTTATTTGACGAAGGTTTAGTAGATAAGGTGGCGGCTTTTATTTCCCCTAGTATTATTGGAGGAAGATCAAGTTTAAGTGCAGTCGGAGGAAGGGGAGCAAATATAATGGCAGAAAAATACCGACTGGTTGATGTCTCGAGAGAATTCATTGGGCCAGATGTTTTAATATCAGGATACTGTGAAAAGGGAGATTGATGTTTACAGGTCTAGTAGAAGAACTTGGAGTTATTTCATCTATCAGCCAGACTGATATATGGATAGAATCCTCGATTGTTATGGATGATCTAGGGGTCAAAGACAGTATTTCTGTGAATGGTGCTTGTCTTACAGTGGTCAGCGTTGAAGAAAATTTATTTAAAGTCAATGTCGTACCTGAAACTCTTCGTCGTACTGATTTAGGAGACCTTTCAGTAGGAGACAAGGTTAACTTGGAAAGAGCGGCTCAACTTGGGGGGCGTCTCGGGGGACACATTGTTCAAGGCCATGTGGACGGAACGGCTCAAATAACGGCATACGTTAAAGAGGGAAGTGCATGGCTTATAGATTTTGAAATATCAAAAAATTTATCTAGGTATATAGTTGAGAAAGGGTTTGTTTGCGTGGACGGTGCAAGTCTTACGGTTGTAAACTGTGATGAAAATACATTTACCATAGCCTTGATACCCTACACTCGAGACAATACAGTTTTGGGATACAAAGGAGTAGGTAACTCTGTAAATATAGAGACCGACATAATAGGAAAATATATAGAAAAACTCTCAACCGGGAATCAAACCAGTATCGACTTGGATTGATTTTGTTTGGGAAGGATACATATCCATGCCATTATCCAAGATAGAAGAAGCCATAAACGACATAAAAAACGGCAAAATGGTCATTGTCATTGATGATGAGGATCGTGAGAATGAAGGCGATCTAACAATGGCCGCCGAAATGGTAACTCCGGAAGCTATTAACTTCATGGCTACATACGGCAGAGGTTTAATATGTGTGCCAATGCTGGGAGAACACTTAGATAAATTAAATTTGCCGCCGATGGTCTCCAATAACACCGCAAGTTTAAGTACTGCCTTTACTGTATCTGTGGATTCATTAATAGGAACTACCACTGGAATTTCGGCATCGGATAGATCTAATACTATTAGAGCTCTTGTAGATGATGAAACAAAACCAGAAGATTTGGGTCGACCCGGACATATTTTCCCGCTGCGATATGTCGATGGTGGGGTTTTAAAACGGACCGGACAGACTGAAGCCTCTATAGATCTTTGTAGATTGGGTGGGTTAAGAGAAGCTGCTGTGATATGCGAAATAATGGCAGATGATGGCCATATGGCAAGGATGCCCCAATTAGAAGAATTTGCCCAACAACACGACATAAAGATTGTCAGTGTAGAGGATTTGATCTCTTATCGCCGAAGGCACGAGAGATTAATTGAAAGGGTAGCAGAAGCAAGAGTGCCAACAGAGTATGGGGAATTTACAGCGGTCTCCTATAGTAGTGTGGTAGATGTGCAGGAGCATGTCGCTTTTGTCAAAGGAGACATTAGTCAAAACGATCCAGTATTAGTGAGAGTTCACAGTGAATGTTTGACTGGTGATGTGTTTGGAAGTAAGAGGTGTGACTGCGGATACCAAGTTCAATTGGCTCTCGAGGCAATTGAAAAATATGGCAGCGGAGTGCTTCTTTACATGCGGCAGGAAGGTAGAGGCATAGGGATTCACAATAAACTGAAAGCCTACGCCCTACAAGACGAGGGGTACGATACCGTGGAGGCTAATGTGATGCTGGGATTTGCACCAGATCCTAGGCAGTACGGAATAGGTGCCCAAATTTTGGAGGATCTTGGCGTAAAAAAAATGAGGCTTTTGACCAATAATCCCACTAAAAGAGTTGGATTGGAAGGATTTGGCCTGGAGGTTGTGGAGCGGGTACCGATAATAGCCCCCCCCACCGAGGAAAATGTGAAATATATGGAAACAAAAAGGAAAAGGATGGGACATATTTTGGATCCTATCCAGGATGCCTCGGGAGATGGCTCCGGTGATTGAGGGTGATTTGGACGGAACTGGTATGCGATTCGGTATTGTCGTCGCCGAGTTTAATGATTTCATCACACTAAAATTATTGGATGGTGCCAAATCAACCTTGTTAGAAAACGGGGTATCAGAGAGTGACATAACTATTGCCAAGGTACCCGGATCATTTGAGGTTCCCGTTGTGGCTGATGGGATGGCATCCTCCGGAAATTATGATGCTGTTATATGCTTAGGAGCCGTAATTAAGGGTGAAACGGATCACTATGAATATGTTTCACAAGGGGCAACAGAAGGTATTTCCAGAGTGGCCCTAGACAACCAGATTCCTGTAATGTTTGGAGTGTTGACGACCCATAACGTAGAACAAGCCTTGGATAGGTGTGGCGGTCGTAAGGGAAATGAGGGTGAAAGTTGTGCGATCTCAGCGATCAAAACAGTAAATGTGCTTAACCAGATAAATAATACTGGCTGAACTATCCGACAATATTTTCGATGATCTTCTTTGATAGGCCCGTTTAATGACATGGAATTCAGATAATATGTCTAATTATGATAACCCACATGAAGAGATCGTCCGACTACTTGATGGCAATATAAGAGCGCTTTCCAAATTGATCACATTAGTCGAATCAGACCCGCAGATACTGGCCTCTATTTACCCTGTAATAAAGGATGTCGGTGGGCAGAGTCATATTGTCGGCATAACAGGTCCACCAGGAGCAGGTAAAAGCACTCTTTCTTCAGCTTTGGCTTCCATTATTAGAGACACGGGGCGGACAGTTGCAATATTGGCATGTGATCCAAGCAGCCCGTTCACCGGAGGGTCTGTTCTGGGTGATAGAGTAAGAATGCAATCACATTACGCTGATCCAGGAGTGTTTATCAGAAGCATAAGTAGTCGAGGATCGGGTGGTGGATTGTCCACTTCAACTTACGGAATTACTACTTTGCTTGATGCATTTGGTTTCGATGTGGTTTTGTTAGAAACTGTAGGAGTGGGGCAGACTGAATTGGATGTGATGAAAATTTCAGACACGGTTGTTGTTGTAATCGTTCCTGAATCAGGAGATTCCATACAAGCAATGAAAGCTGGGCTGATGGAGATAGCTGACATATTTGTTGTTAATAAATCTGATAGGGTCGGCGCTGATAGAATGGTCAGGGATGTCACTGGTGCCCTACAGCTTTCCGACAATCACGCTGTAAATTTACCACCAGTCCTCAAAATTAGAGCTGATGCGGGAGATGGGGTGCCAGAACTTCTTTTTGAGATTGACCGTATATATTCAGATCACGGGGCCCATGATAGCTTCGCTATTCATAAGTCAAGGAAAAGATTGGAGGCTTTGCGGGCCACAACTTTACTGGAGATAGAGTCTAAATTAGACATGATTCTTGATGAAGAAAATTCTGGAGCTAATTTAGAAGTGACGAAACTGAAAAAGGATGTGGAGCTCGGCCGAATCGACCCTATTAGTGCTTCTCGGACTTTAGTTGACTTGATAAAAAATCTCGAATGAAATATTAGATAAGACAAACACTTTTTAAATATGGATATGCCGCTCAAAAAAAATTTTATTGTTGGTCTTCAAAATGACGCCTATGAACTGGCTATGTCAGCTGGTAAATTGCTCCAAATGTACTTTCGGGACCCTCTATCAGAGTCACAAGATTTGAAGGTAAGTTATAAGGACTCGAAAGGAAGAGATCCGGTGACTATTGCTGATAAAAATGTACAGGATTTTCTCTCTGAAGAGATAAAAAAAAGATACCCTGATCATGGGATTGTCGGTGAAGAGAGTGATTCAACTGAAGACTCTCTTCCTGACATTGTTTGGGTACTAGACCCTTTGGATGGTACCCGTAATTTTATGCACGGCTTTCCATGCTATGCCTCTTCTATTGGAGTTATGTACAAAGGGTTGCCAATTGCTGGTGCAATATTTATACCTTGGCCAAACCAGAATCCAGGTATCGTTATTCATGCAAGCTATAGCAATGGTTGTAAAATAAACGACAAACCGCTCGAGATCCCTGCAATGAAGGAAATCGATCCAAACGCAATAAATACCCTTCCTGGTTCTTTTGCTGGTAGGTTCAAATTTGATAGTCAGTTTTCCTCTAAATCAGGGGAGTCTCGCATGGGGGGGAGCATAGCCTATGAAATGTCGTTGGTGGCTCTTGGAATAACAGAGTACGCTGTTATATCCGGGTCACATTTGTGGGATGTTTTAGCAGGAATAGTTCTGGTGAATGAATCTGGAGGTAGATCTTTGATGCAGAAGGCCGGTAACGGTCTCAGAAGTGATACTGGTGTGTGGTCCGAGTTTGGAGCGGTTATTGAGAGTTGGGAACCTGGCTTAACCAAAGTCAGTGATCTTAGGCGTGGTGTGTCCCCACTGCTTTTGGCGCAGTCAGATATCATCAATACTTTGGCCACCAACATACAACTTAAACAAAATCCGATAAAAAAAATTGCGAAATCCATATTTTCCCAAAATATGATCTCAATATAGTAATAATTTAAATAGGACCAATTGGTATTCATGAATATATATTTTGATGTTGATTACACTCTAATAGCTATGGATGGGAGTCTCAGACCGGGCACTACTGAAGTGTTTGAAGAATTGATTAATGACGGACATTCGATATACATTTGGTCTGGAGTTGGCATGCGGACAGATGACATAGAAAGATTAGGACTTTCAAAATTTGTTTCCGATATTTTCGTAAAGCCTATTACGGAATATGAAGTTGGATTAAAAAGGTTTTCAGTGTCCCCAAGACCTGATTTTGTAATTGATGATCATAGAGAGATCGTAGATGCTTTTGGGGGAGTACACATAGAGCCCTACTACTTTAGATCTGCAGAAGACGGACATATGCCAGAATTGTACAAGGCGATAAAAGATTTCATATCAACTGGTACTTCAAACCATAGGGGATTCAAACCAGTTTCAGAAAAAAAGTGAAATTACCTATGCCTGTTATAAGGAAACTTACCTCTGAAATTTCTGCCTTGATAGCAGCCGGAGAGGTGATTGAACGGCCGGCTTCAGTGGTGAAAGAGCTAGTGGAAAACTCTTTGGATGCGGGTGCAGACAGAATATATATTTCTACATCCGGAGGTGGTATCGACTCAATTGTTGTATCTGACAACGGTAAGGGCATCAATCCTGAAGAAGTAGAAGTTGCTTTTGAAAGACACTCGACGAGTAAAATATATACTCAATCAGATCTGGATCATATAGCTACTTTAGGTTTTAGAGGAGAGGCACTTTATAGCATATCTTCAGTGTCCCGGGTGGAACTTGCAACTAGACCGAGAGGTGAAGTTAAAGGTATACGCGTAGGTTTAAATAACCATGCCCTCATTTCCAAATCTATCGCAGGCATCGATTACGGCACAACAATTTCTGTTTCTGAACTTTTCTCACAATTTCCAGCCCGAAAAAAATTCTTTAAATCCGAATCTGCTGAGGGAAATCGGATTCATACTCTGATACAAAAATTTGCTATATGTAATCCCCGGATCGCTTTTGAATTAAATCAGGATTCATCTAGGCCATTCAGGACATCAGGTTCCGGAATTTTGAGAGATGTCATGGCTGCAATATTAGGTATATCCGAGGCCTCCAAAATGATCGAAATACCAGAGAATTACGACCAAGACTGGCAAGGACCTGTAGTATCTGGAATCATAGGAACCCCAGACCAAAAACGTTCGAATAGATCTCGCATTTTCCTATGTGTTAATGGACGATTAGTACAGAGCAGAACCCTTTCATTTGCCGTTGAACAAGCGTATAAAAGATTTTCTTCGGACAATAAATTTCCTATCGGAGCAATCACACTTCAGGTACCTTTGGATGAAGTGGATGTGAATGTTCACCCTGCTAAAACTGAAGTACGTTTCAAAAATGAAAGCCAAGTCTTTTCC
>VFFY01000167.1 GCA_009392675.1 SAR202 cluster bacterium
CTAGCTTGTATCCTGTTCATTGCTATTGCCATGGTTTCATGGGCTTCCCGACTGATTGATCCCAGCGATGCTGCACCAGTAGCGAATCTTTTAACTATCTCTTTCGCGGGTTCAACATCATTGACGGGAACTGGGTCCCCAGATTTTTTGAATTCTAACAACCCCCTTATAGTGCTAAGCCTTTTCGTTTCTTGGTCTACGGAATTTGCGAATTGTTCATAACTCTCCCAACTGTTCTCCCTGACCGCATGTTGAAGAGAGGTGATAGTGTTTGGATTCCACATATGAAACTCGCCATCTCTCCTCCATTGGTATTGCCCACCTTGGGAAACATCTAAATCGGAAGAATGTTTATGGGTGCCATAACCGAACTCGTGTCGGTTTTTATATTCCTTCGCTATTTCTTCTATCCCAATTCCACCTATCCTGGAGGGAGTCCAGGTGAAATATCTATCTATCATGGTTTGGTTCAATCCAACCGCCTCAAAGATCTGAGCTCCTCTGTAGCTTTGTATCGTTGATATGCCCATTTTTGACATTATCTTTAAGATACCTTTATGAGATGCAGCCAAGTAGTTATTGATCGCCTCATCTTCAGATATGTCACGCTCAAACTCTTTGAGAGCTATTTGATTCTTAATTGTTGCTATAGCCAAATAAGGGTTTATTGCCCCTGCTCCATAGCCTATTAATGCAGCAAAATGTGCCACTTCTCGTGCCTCGCCTGTTTCCACAACGATTCCGATTTTTGCCCTCTCTCCTTCTCTGATCAGATGGTGATGTACTGTTGAGGTGGCCAATAAACTGGGTAACGGCGCATGTGATTCATCAACGCCTCTATCAGACAGAATTAGTATTGAATGACCCTCTTTCACAGCCACTGACGCTTCTTTTATAATCCTCTCCAAGGAATCCTTGAAGCCATTTGTGTTATTCACGTCAAAGAGAGTGGATATGGTTCTGGACGTCAAATTTGCCACTGAAGAGGATTTGATACGGGCAAGATCAGAATCTGTAATTATTGGTTGTCGTAGAGTGAGCTGCCGGCAGTGTTCAGGAGTTTCGGAAAAAAGATTTCTTTCCTCACCTATTGTCGCCCTTAAAGAAGTGACTAGCTCTTCTCTTATTGCGTCCAGAGGCGGATTACTGACCTGGGCGAATAGTTGTTTAAAATAATTAAAAAGTATCGGGTTATGGTCCGAGAGAAATGCTAGAGGAGCATCGTTTCCCATCGAACCTGTAGGTTCATACCCATTTAAAGCCATAGGTTCTAAAATTATTCTCAGATCTTCTAATGTGTATCCGAATGCGTTTTGTTGTTTTTTGATGTCGATGATTTTTTCATCAGTTGCCTTTACTGGCTCAGGTAAATCTTCTAGAAATATCCGATTATTAGAAAGCCATTCCCCATATGGTTTGGAACCGGATAAACCCGCTTTCAAATCACTGTCGTTAACTAGCTCTCCTTTTTTGGTGTCTAATAAAAACATCCGTCCAGGGTAGATTCTCTCCTTGTAAAGAACTTTCTCGGGAGGGACGTCAATTACACCAGTTTCAGAGGCCATTACTAACACATCGTCAGTGGTTACTAAGTAGCGGCAAGGTCTAAGGCCGTTGCGGTCTAATACTGCGCAGACTTTTGTCCCGTCCGTTCCTATCACAAGAGCAGGCCCATCCCACGCTTCCATTATGCTTGAATGATATTCATAGAAATCCTTTTTAGATTGTTCCATAGGTATGTGATCACCCCAAGCCTCGGGTATCAACATCATCATTGAGTGCTCTATGCTTCTGCCGGTAGCAAGGAGGAGTTCAAGTGCGTTATCAAGAGCAGCAGTGTCACTTTGACCTGGTTTAATAACGGGAATCAAGTCACCTGTATTTATATCAGGATCTGCTGATTCGAAAACCTGTTCTCTAGCCGACATCCAATTGGTGTTGCCACGGACGGTGTTTATTTCACCATTGTGGATTATGAATCTGTATGGATGCGCTAGTTTCCAACTGCCTAAAGTGTTGGTACTAAATCTGGAATGTACGAGAGCGAATGAACTAATGAGACTAGAATCAGTTAAATCTTTGTAAAAATCTTCTAGTTGTTCAGCCATTACCAGACCTTTGTAGACTATAGTGCTCGAAGACAAGGAGCATATATAGAAATCGTCAGCATTTTCTAAAACGGCTGCGTCAATTGAAGACTCAATGGTTTTTCTCAAAAGGTACAAATCCCTGTCAATGTTTTCGGGGACCCTTTCTTTTGGGGTAACAAAAAATTGAGTTATGCAAGGACGGTCTCGGTTTGCGAGGACACCTATTTTTTCTGGATCTACTGGAACTTGCCTCCATGCAAGAAGCTCATAACCTTGTTTTGAAACACAGTCCTCAATAAGAGATCTGCTTGACCCCGTTTGATCTTCGTCAGATGGTAAAAATGCCATTCCCACCCCGTATTGGCCCAGATCAGGTAAATCGCACCCTATAGATAACAGTTCTGATTTAAAAAAACCATGAGGAATTTGTATAAGGATTCCTGCACCGTCTCCTGTCTCAGGATCAGCACCCGTGGCCCCCCTATGTGCCAAATTAGATAAGGCCTCTAATCCCTGCGAAACTATGGAATGAGACTGCTTTCCTTTTATGTTGGCAACCATTCCAACACCACAGGCATCATGCTCAAATATAGGGTCATAAAGCCCTTGTTTAACGGGTTTTTTTAAATCCTTATTTTCATATTGTGATTTCATCTGTTTCCCAATGTGTTGCCTGGCACATTCATTAAAGAATGGGTAGGTAACGTTCTACTTCATATGCTGAAATTTGTGAAGAATACCTGTTCCATTCTATTTTTTTGTTCTCAATAAAACTGTTAAATACACTGTCGCCCAAGGTTCTTTTGACCAGGTCACTCTTTTCCGTCACCTGTATAGCTTCCCATAAATTTCCAGGTAAGGATTCTATCCCAAGAGAAGTTCTTTCAGTTTCCGACATCTCATGAACACTCTTAGTTGACGAGGGGGGCATCTCATATTTATGGTCAATGCCTTCCAACCCAGCTGCAAGCATTACACTGAAAGCCAGGTACGGGTTACAGGACGGGTCGGGCGCTCTATACTCAATTCTTCTGGACGATTTTCGGTCTGGTTTAAATGAGGGAATTCTTATTAAATCGGATCTGTTGACCTCCGCCCATGTTATGTAAGTTGGTGCCTCATAGGCTGGGACTAACCTTTTGTAAGAATTAACCCACTGGTTTGTTACTAAAGTTATTTCTCTGGCATGCTTCATAAGTCCAGCACAGAAATGTTTTGCTATGGTTGATAGGTGGGCCTCATCTTCCTCTCCATAGAAGACATTTTCATCCCCTCTAAAGAGGGACATATGGGTATGCATGCCGTTGCCGTTAATTTCCGCTACCGGTTTAGGCATAAAAGAAGCGTGATACCCATTATTAACTGCTATCTCTTTTACAACCAACTTATATGTCATGACAGAATCAGCCATTGTTAGAGCATCAGTGTGTCGTAGGTCTATTTCATGTTGGCTTGGTGCTGATTCGTGATGACTTGATTCTACCGGTATACCTAGTTCTTCTAGCGTTAAAACCGTATCTCGTCTCAGATCAGTGCCTACGTCAGTAGAATTTTGATCAAAATAACCACTGTTATCTAACCCTACCGTTGAAGTTGAATCTTTGAAGTAAAAATACTCAAGTTCGGGAGAAACATAGTAAGTATAGCCTTTCTCTAATGCTCGTTTAAGAGTTTTTTTGAGAACTAACCTGGGATCTCCTTCAAATTCCCTATCATCCGGTGTGATGATGTCACAAAACATCTTGGCGACGGCGTTTGTTTTGGGCCTCCAAGGTAAAAGGCTAAAAGTGGTCGGGTCGGGTAGGGCATATAGGTCTCTTTCGTCTGCCCGGGCATATCCTTCAATTGCAGAGCCATCAAACCCCATGCCTCTCGTGAGGGCATTTTCTAACTCTTCCACCGTGATAGCAAAGCCTTTAATATTACCCAATATGTCGGAAAACCAAAGTCGTATGAATTTTACGTCGTTTTCTCTGGCTTCTCGGAGAACGTACTCGACTGCCTCACTGTTTTTTTCCAACATCGGGAAATCCTTTTAGGAGGGGTTTACTGCCTTCTGTTTGTTCTTGTAATTAGGGAAAATATAGGCATTAAAGAGTAATCATTTGTGAAAAAAGTGTCAAACAAATTCGACCCTTGCCCGCTAGTCAAAATTAAAATGCGCCGCTCCAAGAAAAGAGTGACGCATTTCAAAATAACTCGGTTAATTATGCATCGAATGAAAGGTGAAATTCATATGGATGTGGTCGCAGTCTCACTGGATCAACATCATTTTCAGTTTTAAAGCTTATCCAATTTTCAATGACATCTTCCGTGAATACCCCGCCCTTGAGTAAAAATTCATGGTCATCCTGTAAAGCTTTAAGAGCCTCATCAAGACTTCCCGGTACTTGAGGGAAAGCTGCTGTTTCTTCGGCAGACAGTTCAAAAAGGTCTTGCTGAAGCGGCTCTCCTGGGCTGTAGCCATTCTCTATTCCATCGAGGCCTGCCATCAACATAGCAGCAAAAGTAAGATAAGGATTACAAGTGGGGTCTGCAGATCTGAATTCTACCCTCTTTGCAGCAGGGTTATTGAAATACATCGGGATCCTGCACGCAGCCGATCGGTTTCTAGCTGACAATGCCAAAATTGTTGGGGCTTCGAACCCTGGAGTCAATCTTTTATAAGAATTTGTTGTTGGAGCTGCCAATGCCATTAAAGCCTTACCATGTTTTATTAGACCGCCAATGTAGTTAAGAGCGAGTTGAGATAGTCCGGCATATTCGTTTCCTGCAAATAAAGGTTCACCGTTTTTCCATATTGACTGGTGAGTGTGCATACCTGTCCCGTTGTCATCAAATAGTGGCTTGGGCATGAAAGTCACCACCTTTCCATGTTGTTTGGCAACATTACGAACAGCATATTTATACATCATCACATTGTCGGCAGTTTCTACTAGGGGACCAAACCGCATGTCTATTTCGGCCTGACCTCCGGTAGCCACTTCATGATGTTGAGCCTCTATCCTCATACCAAAATCGTTTACAAGGCTTCTTACCATTTCGCTTCTAAGGTCTTGCGCCGTATCTACTGGGGATACTGGGAAATAGCCACCTTTGTGTCTCGGCCTGTTGCCTTTATTGAGTGTTTCTCCGTCGAGCATATACTCGCTTCCAGAGTTCCATATTCCTTCATCAGAATTGACCTCGTGAAATCCGTGGTTTGACCCATATCCGAATCTTACTGAGTCAAATATGAAAAATTCCACTTCCGGTCCCCAGAAGGAATCGTCACCAATGCCGGTACTTTTTAGGTATGCCTCGGCTTTCTTGGCCACATTCCTGGGGTCTCTAGTGTAATTTTCGCCTGAAACCGGGTCTTTAATATCTGCAATGCAAGTCACTGTGCCCTTAAAGAACGGGTCTACCTTCGCTGTAGGGGCGTCTGGGACAATCAACATATCGGATTCGTCAATTGATTGAAATCCCCTGATACTTGATCCGTCAAATCCAACACCATTATTCACTAATGAGTCATCTATCTCACTAATTGGAACAGAGAAGTGTTGCCACGAACCAGGTAAATCAGTGAACTTTAGGTCCATTATGTCGCACCCGTTGTCTTTCATTAACTTAAGTAATTCTGCCGATTCATTTGCCATATTAGCAATCCTCTTTTTACTTTCTATTTGCTCACTTTATATAACAATGAGCACAGCCTAGTATTTTATGATTATCTTATTGCGCTGTTACGTTGTTATTACGTCAATGTTAACAAAATGTAACAACCAACTAGTGTTGGGAGGTCAGACACCTTAGTATTAAGGTCAAGTTGTATCATTTCAGCCGGGTTAAGGTAAACTAACGAAAGTCGACTCACAAGGATTGGAGGCAAGTATGAACAAGATGGAATTTGATATATTTTACGATTTTGCTTGACCCTTTGTTTACAATGCAGCCGTGTGGCTGGATAAAGTAAAAGGGCATTATGGTGAAGATCTAAAGTTGAATTGGAGAAATTTTTCCTTAGAACAGAGTAACGCGAAAGATCCTGGTGATTGGAGGGTTTGGCAAGAAGAAGATTACACTTCCACCAGATCCTTGATGGCATCGATTGCAGGGGAGGCGGCCAAAAGGCAAGGGCCGGAGCTTTTCGATAAATTTTTCCTGGCGTTGCTTACTGAAAGACACGGTGGGTCAAGAGCGCCATTGAACGACGATTCTCTTTTCATTCGGTTGGCCGAAGAGTGTGGTTTGGACATTGAGCAATTTAAATCCGATATGAAAGATCCCAAACTTGTAGAAATAATTGCAAGCGATCATACCGAGGCGGTCGAGGTACACGGGGCTTTCGGGACTCCTACCTTCATATTTGGTAACGGCCAATCTGCCTTCATAAAAACCTTTATTCCTCCAGCTGAGGAGTCTGTGGATGCTTTTAACCATTTTCTAGGATTATTTGAGAGCAGGCCTTACATAGGAGAAGTTAAGCGACCACAGCCCCCTTGGCCTAAAGGGGCGGTCTAGCCATACCTGGATTTCTAAATGTTGGCGAAGCTTGAAGATAGTTTTATAGATAAACACCTATTCCATCTGAGCCTTACTCATTCCTCCTGGGTTAACGAGTCTAATAATGGCGACTGTCAATCTAATGAGCGGCTTGAATTTTTGGGTGATGCAGTTATTGATGCTGTGATAGCTCAGTCATTGTATGAAAAATACCCGGATTTCAATGAAGGAGATTTGACCAAACTGCGGTCAAATATAGTGAGTGGTGTGTCGTTGGCAAATGTTGCAAGAGAGTTAGATATCGGAAACTATTTGCTATTGGGCAAGGGTGAAGAAGGCTCAGGAGGCAGAAATAAAGAATCCAATTTGGCTAACGCTTTCGAGGCGTTGGTCGGGGCACTGTTTTTGGACAGGGGATATTCGACTGCCAGTCAATTTATTTTGCAAAATCTGAACATTGAATCACCTATTAACTGTCTTATGAAAAACCATAAGGATTCAAAAACAGATTTTCAAATCCTAGTTCAGTCAAAAACATCATTCACACCGTATTACAAGTTGATATCTAAAGATGGACCTGATCACGATCCCGTATTTGTGGTGGAGGTGTTGGTCGGGGATAAAGTTATCGGTAACGGGGTCGGCACTAGTATCAATAAGGCCGAAATGCAGGCCGCTGCAAATGCCTTAATTATATTTCAAAATAGCTGAAGTTTTATTGCTTTTGGGGCTTTTTTGGGGTCTGTGATAACCTAGCCCCCGTTAACTAAGTTCAATCCGATTTTCAGGAGATATTTCAGATGGTGAAAGTAAGCGGTAATTATCTTATTGCTAGGACCTTGAAGGAAGAAGGGGTTGATACCCTGTTTTACCTAATGGGTGGACCCAATTTCGATACTATTATGGAGTGTCAAGATGTAGGCATTCGAACCGTAGACTTTCGGCACGAGCAGGCTGCTGCTATGGCTGCCCATGCATACTCTCGCGTCACAGGAAAACCTAGTGTGGTAATGGCTGCTTCTGGACCTGGTACTTTAAATTTATTGACAGGCGTCTATACCGCATCTATTGACTGTGCCCCCATGGTTATTTTGGGTGGGGCTAGTGCAGTGCATGAAATAGGAAGAGACACTTTCCAGGAAGTAGACCAGGTAGGCATAATGCAACCGTTGTGCAAATATTGGCACAGACCCACTATGGCCTCTAGATTCCCGGAAGTTGTGAGTACTGCATACCGACAGGCTCAGAGTGGTAGGCCGGGGCCCGTATATATTGATTGCGGTGGAGATGTACTTTACGAGGAGGTGGAAGAGGAATCGGTACCAACACCTTCAAGGGCGCTCGAGCGTACCAGACCAGTGGCTACTTCTGGAGATATTGAAAGGGCTATGGCACTTATTGCCAACGCGGAAAGGCCGTTGTTATTTGCGGGTGGTGGTGCTTTTTTTTCTGGGGCCGCCCCAGAATTAGAAAAATTTGTGGATGTAACTAGTATTCCCTTTTACACAGCTCCCATGTCAAGAGGTTTAGTTCCAGAAGACCATGCTGTTTCGTTTCAAGGAGCACGTTCCACTGCGATGAGAGAATCAGATGTTGTGTTAGTAGTTGGGACCAGAATGAATTGGATGATGAATTATGGGCAACGCTTTGCACCGAATGCAAAGATCATACAAATAGATATTAATGAAGCGGAGCTCGGTCATAATAGGGATGTGGAAATGGGCATTTTTGGAGATGCCAAGGCAGTCATGGCTCAATTACTGGAATTAGCCCAACAAAGGAGTCCAGATTTTTCCGGTGCACTGGAATCTCCTTGGATTGTAGGGTTACGTGAAGCCAATGAAAAAAGAATAGCCCAAACAGCCCCATTGCTTAATTCGGATCAGACACCTATACACCCTTTGCGCTTATGTAAAGAAATAGACGAATTTTTGGACAGAGATGCCATCGTCTCGGTGGACGGAAACGAGATTTTGCATTTCGGAAGGCAATCTATATCGACATATTTGCCTGGTCATCGGCTAAATTCTGGTGTTACTGGGACAATGGGTGTGGGATTACCGTATGGGATTGGAGCGCAAATAGCCAAACCAGACAAACAGGTTCTTGTGTTGCACGGCGATGGGTCTATGGGTATGAACGCCATGGAAATTGATACTGCAGTACGACACAATCTGCCAGTAGTGACCGTGATAAGTAACAATGAAGGTTGGACTGCTCGTACCCCTGGTAAGAGAAAACCCGGTCGAGAATTAGGATTCACCGAGTTTCACCGTATTGCAGAGGCCCTGCACGGCTATGGGGAGAAGGTGGAGGAGCCTACTGAGATCAAACCTGCCTTAGATAGGGCTTTTTCGAGTGGAAAGCCGGCTGTAGTTAATGTGAGAGTTGAACCCACTTCCGCTGGTGTATCTAGATCATGGGGTGGTTCCAGAATGGAATAACTTGCAAGTGTGCCTTGGAGTTTTTTGAATCACTTATAAACTCAAGGCACTTCCCACTCTGAATTTATGAACTTTAAAGCTCAATTCAAACAATTTCTCTATCTCGAGAATCCTTTACCGTAATTTGGTAATATCCAATAAGGCTGACGAAAAAATAAAAGAGGTGTTTTCATGATTGATTTACTGTCCATTGCGCGAACAGAGGCCGATGGAGGTGATTTACTTAACCTTTTGTCTGGATTGTTCGAACCTTCTGAAGTAAGGCCAGAAGGTTATTCAGATGCAGTTGTGTGGCAAGGTGGTAATCATGACGGTGCCGTGAATCCTGTCGCCCACTCCTTGACGGATGCCTATGCTCTCCTTGGTACCATCGCTGCAGTAGACATACTGGGTCTGCCATTTTATGCCGTCCCTATGTGGTCACAATATAGGCATGATACAAAATTAGCTTCTTTAGGGTGGTTTGGAAACATGCCATGTACCTCAATTAAATGGTCGACAGCAGGAGACGCTTATGTCAACGATGGGCAGGGCAATAAGGTTGTCGTGATGGGAAAGTCAGCTAATGCCCCCCTCAGAACCCAGGCAGGGGTCTACTGCAATGTTAGACCGTATGGTCCCATTACTGTTGTTAGGTGCATGCCATGCCTACCATATTCACAGGATAGGGATAAATTTGTAGTGGATGATGCAGGAATTGTCCATTCAGAAATGAATACACCAGGTATTCAAATGGCCTACGCTAATCGACTTTTCCTCAAAATGGTAAACGATAGCGGCCATCTAGGCCGGGTAGCAATGAAACCTACCCAGGCTATGGAAGATGGTATCAATGCTGGTTTGCATTCGTGGTTACTAAAAGGCACCAAATTTGATGTAGGACGAAGATACGCGGTTGACCCCTATGACGAACATAAAGAGAGAGTTGACAGGATAGTTTCATTGCTACCGCCAGACTTTAAGGACGGGATGGAAAATTGGGGAGGTAAGATCGAACAACATATCTCAGACACCAATTATGGCTTATTAATCTGGGATCTTATTGAAAAACGGGACACTATAGTGCTGGCTACCGATTTGGATGGAGATAGATTGACTGACCTCCTCGCAGATATTTCAGACCCCCTACGGGCCTTTGGGGATAAGGTGGTACAGCACGTTGGTAAAAATGTGAATATGTGGGATGCTTGGTCTGAAATGGGATACACCACTGGTAATGGACGGGACATGACTTCAGTTATGCATAGGATGGATGGTCCACCAATACATGAACAAACACTTGGCTCTGCGGATGCGATGTTGCTTAGGCTCCTAGACGGAGATGAATCTTTGGGTGGGACGAAGAGGCCATATGATCCTCGTATCCATTTTGTCCTAATACGGGACGCCTATATAGACGCCAATCCTGGTAATTCTGAATTGAGGAACTGGTTAGACTCCTCATTAGAAGTTTTTGACGGGATATACGGAGAAAACAGACCTGGCTTCTTGGAAGGGTATAAAGCCCTTAAAGGAGCAATCACTCCTTGGGGATCTTAAATTACTTTTAATTGCATTATTGACTAACCTTTTTAGGCTAGCTGGTGATGCCCGGGACAGGAAAACGGGAAGTTAGTTCCAGAATCTCATGCTTGACACTTTCCTCCACCGAGGGATCCTCAATGTTGGTGAGGACCTTTAGTATTAGCTTACCCACAGTAGTTGCCTCTTGTACTTTCATTCCCCTACTTGTGACGGCTGGTGTGCCGAGTCTGATGCCGCTAGCCTGCCTTGGTGGTTTTGTATCAAACGGAATAGCATTCCTATTGATTACGATGTTTGCTTTACCAAGTGATTCTTCAGCTTGTTTTCCAGATATTCCTATTGGAGTCACGTCAACCAATGTCATGTGATTATCTGTCCCTCCAGAAACCAAACGTAACCCACCCTGCCGCAAGCTTTCAGCTAATGCTTTCGCATTAGCGACTACCTGTTTTTGATATTCCACGAATTCATCCGTTGCAGCTTCTTTAAAGGCAACAGCTTTTGCAGCGATGGTGTGCTCTAGAGGGCCACCTTGCATATTGGGGAAGACAGCGCTATTTAAGGCTTTACCCATTTCAGTTTTACCCAAAATGATTCCACCCCTGGGGCCTCTTAAAGTTTTATGAGTGGTAGATGTAACAATATCAGCACTTTCTACCGGGGAAGGGTGAATGCCTGCTGCGACTAGCCCAGAAATATGGGCCATGTCGACCATAAGTTTTGCATTAACAGAATCAGCTATTTGTCTAAATTTTTCAAAATTTATGATTCTGGTGTATGCGGATGCGCCTGCTACTATCAGTTTGGGCTTGCATTCTTTTGCTATTTTGCTGACTTCTAGAAAATCTATAGTCTCAAGTTCTCGATCCACCTCATAAGGGACAAAATTATAAAGTTTGGCAGAGAAATTCACCTGGCTACCGTGGGTTAAATGACCTCCATGATCTAATCCCATACCCATCACAGTGTCACCAGGCTGCAATGATGCAAAGTACGCAGCCATATTGGCCTGCGCTCCACTATGAGGCTGCACATTAGCATAGTCAGCATGAAATAAAGATTTCACTCTGTCTATCGCCAATTGTTCCACTACATCAACATATTCACATCCGCCGTAATACCTCCTCCCTGGGTAACCCTCCGCATATTTATTTGTGAATACAGATCCTTGGGCTTCTAGCACAGCTGTGCTAGCGTAATTTTCAGAGGCTATTAGATTGATATTATCTTGCTGGCGTCTCTTTTCATTTTCTATGGCATCAGATATTTCTGAGTCAATGTTCTGTAACTTCATTTATTACTCCTTCATCAATGTCTAGAAAAGATATTAGTCTAATGTTAATTCACTCGGGATCAAAAAATTAAAGTGAGTAAGCCTTTTGAATTTCATTAGTCTTATAATAGATCACCTTGTCTCGATAGTGTTGCTAGAGAAGTATTGCTGCTGTAGAGTATTTGAAGGCATTGACCACGCCTATATCATGCAGAAAAAAATATACAAAGAAGGAACGTGACGGCCTTTTACCATGGGCAAAGGTATCATCGAAACTTATAAAAAATTCCTTCCTATTAATTCCAAGACTCCTGTTTTTTCCCTGGGGGAAGGAAACACCCCTCTGGTTAAATCTAGAAACATAGTGGATGAGATAGGCTGCAAATCACTACTTTTTAAACTTGAAGGTTGCAACCCGACTGGCTCATTTAAAGACAGGGGTATGGTAGTGGCAGTAGCTAAAGCCGTCGAAAAAGGGATCAGTTCGATAGCCTGTGCTTCAACAGGTAATACTAGCGCCTCTGCGGCTGCGTATGGAGCCTATTTGGGACTTAGAACCACCTTGATCGTGCCAAAAGGAAATGTGGCCAGAGGTAAACTGGCTCAAGCGGTTGCATATGGTGCACATATAGCAATGATTGACGGTAATTTTGATAAAGCCTTGGAAATTACTCGTGAGTTGTGTAAAAGGCATCCTGTGGAGCTTGTAAATTCACTAAATCCCAACCGTATAGAAGGTCAAAAGACTGCTTCTTTTGAGATTGTCGAAGAACTCGGGATGGCACCTGACGATCTCTTTATCCCAGTTGGCAACGCTGGTAATATCACAGCATATTGGAAAGGCTTTAAGGAAGCCTTTGAAAGTGGGCTTTCAGATAATTTGCCTGTTATGAATGGGTATCAAGCATCTGGGGCCGCCCCAATAGTTGACGGAGCCATTGTAGAGGAACCTCGTACAGTAGCATCTGCTATACGGATCGGTAATCCCGCTAGTTGGGAATTAGCCTTGAAAGCTCGAGATGAATCGAATGGTTTCATCGATAAAGTTAATGATGATGAAATTCTCAGTACATATCGCAGGTTAGCATCTGATGAGGGCATTTTTTGCGAACCAGCTTCTGCGGCGTCACTGGCAGGTTTATTAAAGAGGGTCAATTCAGGTGAATCTTTTGAAGGTAAAACCATTGTATGTGTTATCACTGGGAACGGTCTTAAGGACCCAGATATAGCAAATGAAATAAAACCAGTTTCTCTAAATGAATATCCGGCTCAAATCGAATCAGTGGAGGAGGCTCTTTCCTTATCATGACTGAATCGGTGGACTCTACTAAAGCAGGAGGGGGTTTTGATTCTGATAGGATCAGGTCGGCTGTCCATGAAATTTTGGTTTCGATAGGGGAGAACCCGGAAAGGGAAGGTCTGTTAGATACACCAAATAGGGTCGTGGAATTATATCGGGACATATTTTCCGGGTTGCGATCTGACCCTGAAGAAGTACTAAGCGTTTTTTTTGAGGAAAACCATACTGAGCCGGTAGCTTTTACAGATATTTCTTTCAATTCAATTTGCGAGCATCATTTACTGCCATTTTATGGTTACGCTCATATAGCTTATATACCAAAAGGCAGGGTGATTGGCGCAAGCAAAGTTTCTCGATTGGTTGATGTGTTGGCTAAAAGGCCTCAGATTCAAGAAAGGCTAACGACTCAAATAGCAGACATTGTTTATCGATGCCTGGATGCGAGTGCAAGTTACGTTTTTATGTCTGCAGAGCATATGTGCATGACTTTGCGAGGGGTTAAGAAAACCGATGGCAAGATAGTCACATCTGCGCAAAGAGGAGGGGAGCAGGAGGTTAAACAATTGATAAAAATTATACGGTTATCTAAATCGTAAGAGGTGAAATGGGCTATTTTGAAAACGATGACCAGCTTGAAAAAGCTTGGTCACACATGCTTCCTAACTGCTACTTAAACACTATATTTATTACCCCTGAGTGGCAAGCAACTTGGTGGAAAAGATTTAAATATAATTGCACTCCCCTAATTGAGATCGTTACATCTGGTAAGGAAGCAATCGGTGTAATTCCGTTATTGTGTGAGGGTGAAGAGGCGACATTTATAGGCGACTCTAATGTTTATGACTACATGGATTTCCCGGTACTAAAAGGCCATGGAGAAGAATTTTTCTCAATGGCATGGGACCGTTTAAAATCCATGGATTGGAAGAGTCTACGTCTTGAATCCATACCAGAAGATTCTCCCACACTTAAATACCTTCCTCATATCGCCAAGCTTGATGGATTTGAAGTTGATTTACATGAATCGGATACTACCCCTTGTATGGAACTACCTGACTCCTGGGATGGCTACCTCGCCGGACTTAGAAAGAAAGACCGCCACGAGTTGAGGCGTAAGCTTAGGAGACTTGAATCCAATACTGACTTTAAACAGTATACGGTTCAAATAACCCAAGATTCGGTTGAAAAAAGCATGGAGGAATTTTTCCGTTTAATGGCTTTGAGCAGCGATGATAAAGGTGCTTTTCTAACAGTTCAAAACAAGGAATTTTTTGTCGATTTAGCTTTACGATTTTCAGCTACAGATCAATATAAATTGTTTTTTATGGAAATAGAAGGAGCCAAAGTGGCGGCTTGTATATGTTTCTCATACGAAGGCACTTATCTTTTGTACAACAGTGGCTATGATCCAGAAAAATCTTCACTGAGTGTCGGTTTGCTTAATAAAGCTCTCACGATCCAAGAAGCCATTAGGTTGGATGTAAAAGAATATAACTTTCTCAGAGGCACGGAGCGGTATAAATATCATTTGGGTGCAAGTGATCGGGCGGTTTTCGATTTGGTAGTGAGTCGCTAATGAAGAGGATGAAATGAAGATAGGATTGGTTAGTTTCCACACTTGCCCAACGGCTGATCTGGGCGAAAAAGATGCTGGTGGTATGAATGTATACCTTCTTAATCTTGCAGCCAAGCTGGATTCAATGGGTCACACGGTTTATGTTTTCACTCGGAGCCATGAACATTC
>VFFY01000168.1 GCA_009392675.1 SAR202 cluster bacterium
CTTGTCATAGGGGTTAATTTATTCGCCGACGGTATCAGACAATCTCTTCAGCTCCCTGAGGATCGAGGTCAGAAGTAATGTTGTCAAATACTAGATTAGGAATAATGAATAAAGAACCATTGCTTAAAGTAGAAAAACTATCAGTAACATTCTTCACACCAAGAGGTACGGTTATCGCTGTAAGAGAGGCCTCTTTTGAGGTTTCGAGAGGCGAGGTACTAGGGATTGTAGGGGAGTCAGGATGCGGCAAATCAACTGCAGCATTCGCTGTAATGGGATATTTGCCAACGACGGCGGAAGTAGGGGGCTCAATATCATTCGAGGGACGGGACATATCAACCTTGTCCAAAAAAGATTTGAGGGAGCTGAGAGGCAACCGAATTGCCATGGTATATCAAGACCCGACCACATCGTTAAATCCTTCTATGAAGATCGGACCCCAGCTCCAAGAAGTAATCTCGGAACATTTAAACCTAGACCAAACAGATATAGACAAAAAAGTGGTGGAGTTATTTGAAAGTGTTGGATTAGCGGATGCAGACCAAGTGGGAGACAGATATCCCCACGAATTGAGCGGAGGAATGCAACAGCGAGTGATGATTGCCATGGCTCTAGCCTGTGACCCTGACTTGTTAATAATGGACGAGCCCACAACCGGGCTAGACGTGACAACTGAAGCAACCATACTAGACCTCGTGGCAAGCCTAAAAGAGCGTGTAAACGCAGGCATACTTTACGTTACCCACAATCTCGGGGTTATGGCCCGAGTAGCCGATCGAGTCGCCGTTATGTACGCCGGCCAAACGGTTGAACAGTCCAATGTAAATGATTTATTTGCCTCTCCTAAGCATCCATATACCTCTGGTCTTCTTTCGTGTGTTCCTAAACCACCAGGAGCTGGAGAAGTTTCCTCAAGGTTAAAAAGAATCCCGGGATTTGTTTATTCATCGCAGAAATCCGGCGCCAGTTCTTGTTTGTTTGCGGAACGTTGTCCAATTGCAGATTCAGAATGCACGACATCTGCTCCGGCTCTGGAATTTATCGGTCAAGACTCTCAAGTGAGATGTTTTCATAGTGACAAAGTTGAACCAGACACATGGGGAGCAGCTGAGGAAAGGATAAGCCGTAAAGATGTTGCCAGCCCAACCGTGTTAACTGGGACTGGAATAACACACGAATATGGAAAACGCCGAAAGAAATATATGGCTTTTGGACCTGACATGGATTTGCCTGTCAGGGCCCTCAACAAGATAGATTTTGAAATACCGCAAGGCAAAACCTTGGGAATCGTAGGGGAAAGCGGTTCTGGAAAATCCACCCTAGCCCGGGCTGTGGTGGGCCTGATAAAGGCCCAAGATGGATCGCTCCAGTTGCATGGCAATGAATTAGATAAAACGGTGGAAAACCGCTCGAACGAAGACAAATCAGCCATACAAATGGTTTTCCAAAACCCGACTGCCTCACTAAACCCTAAACTCAAAATAAAAAAGACTCTAATCCGATCACTTATGCGTTTTTCAAAGTTGACTAAACAGGGAAGTGAAGAAAGAGCTGCAGCTTTAATGGAAGAGGTAGGGTTAGACCCAAGTTATTTGGAAAGACTCCCATCAGAACTTAGTGGAGGAGAACAACAGAGAGTTGCTATAGCTGGGGCTTTTGCTACGAATCCTGAAATAGTAGTAGCTGATGAAGCTGTGTCAGCATTAGACGTTTCAGTACAGGCTCAAGTCTTAGGCCTTCTTGAAGATCGGCAGCAGGAATTAGGCAATTCATATCTCTTCATAACTCACGACCTTGGGGTTGTGAGGTACGTCTCAGACGACATAATGGTGGTCTATGCAGGTCATATAGCAGAATACGGACCTTCAGAGGCTGTCCTAAGCAGTCCATCCCACCCCTACACTGAAGCTCTGTTATCGGCGGCTCCTATCCCAGATCCATCTGCGAAACCTAACCCGCTCAGATTGGAAGGCGCCGTCCCAACTATGCGTGAGGAATTTACTGGTTGCTTTTTTGCTAGTCGATGCCCTCGTAAATTAGGGTCCGTCTGTGACACTGAAGCGCCACCAGTACAGAAAATATCTGCCAATGAAACCCATGTAATAAACTGTCACATTCCTGTGGACGATCTGGCAAAAATTCAAGCCTGAGACACAAAAAGGCCGTTGATAAGTTAGTTTTCTAACCTCTCCCGACGTAAGGCATCTGAGTCGCCATTATCGTAACGAACTGGATATTAGCGTCTAGAGGTAGGTTTGAGATGTACAGTACAGTTTCACCTACATGATCAACATTAAAAGTCGGTTCAGCCATTGTTTCACCGTTTGCTTGCAATACCCCACCCTGCATTCTAGCTGTCATAGGTGTAGCTGCATTACCAACATCAACTTGGCTACACGCAATATTGTATTTTCTACCGTCTAAAGATATCTGTTTTGTAAGACCGGTAATAGCATGCTTTGTTGTAGTGTAAGCAACGGCATCAGGCCTGGGAGTATGAGCAGAAATTGAACCATTATTAATGATTCTTCCGCCCTGGGGAGTTTGATTTTTCATTATCCTGATAGCGTGCTGAGCGCAAACAAAACTGCCTGTGAGATTAGTATCTACAACCCGTTGCCAGTCTTCTACTGGAAGATCTTCCATATTCATTCTTGGAGATCCAATCCCAGCATTATTGAAAAGAACATCCAGTCTCCCAAAAGTAGCTTCGGTCTTTTCAAAAAGAGCAGCCACAGAGTCAGGGCTGCCAACATCAGTAGGAACAGCGATAGCCCTTGAATCATCTACGCCCGCTTCAGAAATAGTTTCTTCTAAGGGTTCTATTCGACGACCAGCCAAAACAACTGAGTAGCCGTCCCCCAACAACTGCAACACTGAACTTTTACCGATACCTGTGCCTGCGCCAGTAATCAGCGCCACCTTTCCATTAGATGCCATGAATAGAACTCCTTATTAAGTGATTAGCGAACGGATTTTAACGGATATGGATGGGAAGGTCACCCTAGGCAATGAATCAGCGATAATCAGTTACCCATAGTTGTGATCAAAGAAGTAGCTCAATCCAATAATTTTTCGAAAGCTTTCCTCAAACGTAGTCCAACTTCGTCCAGCCTTTCTGGAGAGTTACCACTAAAAGCAAGCCTTATGTGATTTTCGTGAAGAGACGGGTCTTGGTAAAACAAAGAACCGTCAGGGAATATTACACCTTCCTCAGCAGCAGATTTTGTTAATGCAGCCGAGTCGACACCTA
>VFFY01000169.1 GCA_009392675.1 SAR202 cluster bacterium
GGAAAAGATTCTGCTGTGAGATATTTGGTCGGTCAGGTCATGAAGAAAACCAAAGGCCAAGCTAACCCACAAGTTGCCTCAGAGATGGTTGCCTCAGCACTCATTAAACAAAAAAGCCAATAGATTTTATTATTCCGATTTTAATTCGAAATTAATTATGACCGAAAGTTTCAAAAACAAAACCCCTCATATAGTCGCAATAGGCGGTGGGACAGGGCTATCAGTCTTATTAAGGGGACTCAAACAACACACCCGACGAATAACTGCAGTAATTGGAGTTACAGATGATGGGGGCAGTTCTGGTAGATTACGTAGGGAAATGGGTATTATTCCACCCGGTGACTTCAGAAACTGTATTGTTGCGTTATCAGACGAAGATTCCTTGCTAAAAGAATTATTCCAGTATCGATTTCCGGAGGGATCTGAACTTCAAGGACATAGTTTTGGCAACCTTTTTATAGCCGCCATGACAGATGTGACTAATAGTTTTGAAGATGCTATCACCGAGTCCAGTAGAATATTGTCAGTTACCGGACAGGTGGTCCCGGCAACAATAGAAAACGTAAATTTATCCGTGAAATTAGCCGATGGCCGATTCATAAAAGGGGAATCAAAAGTCAGGGAAAGTTCGTCTGAAATCGAAGAATTATTTATAGACCCCCCTGACGCCGAGGCCTCACCAGCAGCTATTAAAGCCATAGGCGAAGCAGACTTGATAGTAATCGGCCCCGGAAGTTTATACACAAGCATATTGCCCAATTTGATGGTACCAGGAATCGTTGACGCAATTTCCGAATCTAAAGGTATCAAATACTACATTTGCAATGTAGCGACCGAAATTGGGGAAACCCAGCATTTCAACGTTATAAAGCACATAGATGTTCTGGAACGTTATCTAGGATCAGGAATTCTGGATATGATAATAGCCAATGATAATATTGATGACATCGGTAGCCGATTCCATGGTGAGGCTGTTGACCCAAATACTGGCTCAACTAAGCATCTAATTGCAACTTCCGATTTATTGGACAAAGAACATAAAGTTAGACACGATTCAGATAAATTAGCAAAATTCATAATGGAAAATTACTTAGGATAATATCCTCGCAACATCCTCCGCGGTAGGAGTATAATTACTAAATGGATTCCGCAATAAACATAATTATGATTTCTATATCTCTACTGCTGATTGCCGTGATACTCATGCAGGTAAAAGGTCAAGGAACCGCCTTATTTGGGGCCGCCGAATCTTCCTTTAGAACAAGAAGAGGGATAGAACTAGCATTATTCCGATTTACTATAGCGCTAGTCGTGGTATTTATCGTCGTTTCTATCATCAGCGCCAGCAGTTGGTTCTAATACCCTTAACTGCCTGCAATTCTAATCCAATTTCCATCGAACCCCAGTTGCCGTATCTTCTATTGATACCCCCAGGTCGTCCAACCTATCTCTAATCCGGTCCGATAGTTCAAATTGCTTTTCTTTTCTAAGTCCTTCTCGAACATCCAACAGCAAATCGATAAATGGTGCTAAATTCCCATCAAAACCCGAGTCATCGCTTTTTAAGGTCAATCCCAAAATTTCAGCTAAGTCACCAAGTAATTTCTGGGCAGCTTCGACATTCAACCCCTTGGTAGCCTCCCTATTAATATCTCTGGCAAGATCAAAAATCACTGATAGAGCAATGGGGGTGTTGAAATCTTCATCCATCGCTGATTTAAACCTATTCTGATAGCCTTCTGTCTCAAGGACAGTTCCGTCACCAGAAGGCGATTCCAGTGCAGATTTCAGCCTTTCTATGGCTCGTTGTTGCCCTTTGACGGACTCATTGCTGAACACCAATGGCGTCCTGTAATGTGAACTTAGAAAAAACATTCTAAGGGCGTCAGAAGAGAACTCTTCTAAGGCTTCTCCAATGGAAAACACGTTTCCCAAAGATTTGCTCATTTTTTCTTCACCATAGCCCAAAGTGCCATTGTGCATCCAATAGCGTGCAAAAGGTTCAATCCCCGTGTAGGATTCTGATTGAGCAATTTCATTTTCGTGATGTGGGAACACTAGATCTTGACCGCCACCATGAATATCAACCCTATTGTTAAGATACGTTAACGACATGGCAGTACATTCTATGTGCCATCCTGGACGTCCCTGTCCCCAAGGGCTGTCCCATGCCGGTTCTCCCGGTTTTTGGCTTTTCCACAGGGCGAAATCTGCAGGGTTTTCCTTAGTTTTTTCTATTTCCAATCTAGCACCAGCTAACAATTCATCAACATTCCTCCTGCTTAACTTCCCATAATCCCCATCTTGTTTTACCCTGAAGTAAACATCACCAGAAATTGCATAGGCATAGTCTTTCTCAATCAAATCAGAAATGACGGCTACTATGGAACTAATCTCTTCGGTAGCTCTTGGGTATTCTGAAGCCTGAAGCACATTCAGATGTCTCAATTCCGAAAGATAAGCTTGAATGTTTCGTTCTGCCAATTCTGACACTTCTATCCCTTCGTCATTGGCGGCGGTTATCATCTTGTCATCTATATCAGTAAAATTTTGTATGAAATGGACTTTATATCCTTTGTATTCCAGATATCGTCTTATGACATCAAACACTATCGCACACATGGCGTGGCCCAAATGAGAAGGTGCGTAAGGAGTTATGCCGCACACATACATGTTAACGGTATTGTCTTCTACAACAAATTCCTCTACTACCCTATTTAGTGTGTTATACAGTCTCATTCTGACTTTTGGATGGTGACTATAGCCTGGCAGGATATGCCCTCTCCCCTACCGATATACCCTAACCCATCAGCGGTAGTTGCCTTAATACTGATATCTCTTTGAGTTAAATTGATGGCATGCGCTATGTTAAATGTCATTTGTGGTATAAATTTTGCAAGAAGTGGTTTTTCGGCGATAATTGTAGCATCCACAAACACCGGCTTCCATCCTTCCGCCACAAGTCTATCTAAAGAAATTGCTAGTAATTTTTCGCTACTTACTCCCTTATACTCTGGGTTGTTCGAAGGGAAGTGCCTGCCTATATCACCTAAATTTGCCGCACCTAGAAGCCCGTCTATGATGGAATGTATCAGGACGTCACCGTCGGAATGCCCCAGCAAACCATATTGAGAAGGGATTTCCAATCCTCCCAAAATCAGGGTCTCTCCTTTTTGCAACCTGTGCATATCGATTCCAATACCAGTACGAATTGTATTCATAGATTTTTCCGTTTCTGTAAAATAGTTTCTGCAATTTCAATATCTATTGGATTTGTTATTTTTATATTTTCAGGTTCTCCCGCAAAGGTAGAAACATCGCCACCAGACATTTCCACTAGCAATGAATCATCTGTAACACCATCTGTAACCGTTTTGTGAATTTTAGCTATATTAGAAAATTTGAAGACTTGAGGAGTTTGGGCCAAAAAAAGATTGGATCTATCCACAGTGGACACAACCTTGAACTCTCTTACCATCTTCATAGTATCCGCAACAGGAAGTACAGGTATTGCTGCATCTGAGGTTTGAGTCGCCTTAACAGCTCGGCCTATAAGATCAGCAGATACGCAAGGTCTAGCACCGTCATGAATCATCACGTAGTCGACGGCATTGATAGTAGCTAGAGCATTTTTAACGGAATCTTGCCTCCGTATCCCTCCTAGAACCACCTGGACCGTATGATACTGGGGAGCTGACATCAAATGTTCAAGCCTGGAAATATTGTAAGCATTTGCGACTACTGTCATTGTTTCAAAAATTCCCGATCTGAGAAATGCATCTACAGAATGCAATATCACTGGCAGACCACAAATATTGGTCATTATTTTATCGATGCCATGCATTCTGTTTCCAGTGCCCGCACCTAAAATTATAGCTGAAAAAACGCTCATAAAAATAGCCGATCTTACCTGTTTAGATATTAAGAACCATCACAACCCAACAGTCATTTTATACGTTCATCGTGTAAGCTCGCATCCTCTATAAAGATGCCCTTCATAACAGATGTACAATGTTGTGAGAATTACCCGCATTGCTAAAATTAATATGGTAATCTCAAAGTCAAAAAATAGGGGAAAAAGATGGGATCCAATTACTGGATGTTTGTGGACAACAGCGAAAATTCTGCTATTACACGGGAGAAAGGCTACAAGGTATTTGGCATGAGTGCTAAATATAAAAGACGGGCCCAGAGAATGCATGCAAAAGATAGAGTTATATTTTTTGACAGGAACAGAAAATGCTGGACTGCTTCAGCCACCATAATCTCCGACTATTTTGAGGACGAGTCTCCAATTTGGGTCCCTATAGATAAACCCAGAGAATATAAATTCAGAATCACATTGAAACCTGACTACGTTTTAGATGAAGAACAATATATAGACGGTCTTCAATTAGGACCAAGTCTAGAGTACGTGAAGAGATGGGCTCCAGAAGATTGGCCCCTGGCATTTTGGGATCGTATACATCTACTACCCAGTAGGGACTTCAAGTTGATTGAAGATGAAATGAAAAGAGAAAAAAAGCAAAGACAAACTAGCTAACAAAACCTCCTTAGTATTTATTCATTTTCCTCTTTTTGCCCACTTCCTTTCTGCTCTTGAAATACATCACTTATCATTTGCATGAGTTCGTCATCCAAATCTGGTTTATCCGCCGATAAACAATAGTCCGATAAGTTATCAATGTCATTGATATTTGGAAGTGCGGAGGCGATACCTTGGTTTGTTATTGCGAATCTCAAGGCGATATCTGAAATACTCTGTTCAAAACTATCTGAGAGGAAATCGTAATATGGTCGCCTTGTTAAAACATCGCTAAATACAGGGTGATCTTGTTGTTGACCAAGATCAGAAGCTTCGAAGATTTTGGGGTCGTAAGAATCCTCTAGCAGACCCAATGCATGAACTCTTCTAGCTATCACAGATAAGTTGTCGTCTATCTTGGAAAGAGTTGAAACTAAGTCTTGTTCCAGCAAACTATAAGGGGCGTGAATTAAATCTAACTCTCTTTCTGAAACAAGCAAACTAGCTATTTCCGTAGCCTCGGGGCGATCATCTATTGCTAGGCCGAATTTCAGGATCTTGCCTGCGTCTACAAGTTTCTCGAGCACTTCGTATAAATCATCATTTTCGACCTCATCATAAGAGGGATAATGGACAAGATACATATCAATGTAATCAGTCCCAAGGCGGCGTAAAGATTGTTCACAGGCATAAGAAACATATTCAGGGTCAAAATTTTTACCATCTCCACCATCGATGTTTAGTTCGGGCGAATAAAAGTCGAACCCAAATTTGGTGGATATAACAATTTCTTTTCTTATTGGGTAGAGTGCTTCTCGAAGTAATTCTTCCCCGTATCCCCTACCGTAAGAATCTGCAGTATCAAAAAAATTTATGCCTTGGTTAAATGCTTGCTGCAATAAATAAATAGCAAAGCGGGGGTCTTTTTTCCCCCAGCCTTTTGTTGCCAAAGTCCACAGAGGAAATCCGATAACGGACAAATCAATATCATTAACCGAAAAATCAGAATATCTCATCTGTAAAATATAACCCTTTTTAGTTACTCAAAAAATGATCCTATCTAATGATATCTGATAGTGAATATCGGCTTTCTGCTTTATAGCAACTGGGATACAGATATAATACTTAGTAATTTGCATCAGTCAGGATATTAAGAATGCAGCATCAACATGAACGAATTAGGCTCACAGAACTTGCATCCTGTGCAGGTTGAGCATCTAAACTAAGTCCAGACGACCTGGCTCAGGTTCTGAGTCAGCTGCCAGATATGACCCATCCAAACCTACTGGTTGGAACAAGGACTAGTGATGATGCCGCCGTTTACAAGTTAACCGATGATTTGGCTGTTGTCTTAACAGTCGATTTTTTTCCTCCCATTGTGGATGATCCATTTACCTTCGGACAAATAGCAGCTGCCAACTCCCTAAGTGACGTCTATGCAATGGGTGCCAAACCCATTGCGGCACTCAACGTGGTTGGTTTCCCTTCAGATTTAGACATTTCGATTCTCGGAGAAATCCTCAAAGGTGGGGCCTCAAAAGCACTCGAAGCCGGCATAGTAATAGCCGGAGGACACAGTGTAGTGGATGCTGAACCAAAATATGGGCTTTCAGTAACAGGAATAGTGAACCCTGGTTCACAAACAGAAAATAGTACTTCCAAAGCTGGAGATCTTTTGCTGCTAACAAAGCCTATAGGTACTGGAATAATAACCACTGCTGGAAAGCAAGAAAAAGTAGATACTGCCGTTCTTGAAAATGCCGTTGGAATTATGGCAGCGCTTAATAAATCTGCCTCCGAATCCATGATTTCAATCGGAGTAAACGCTTGCTCTGACGTTACAGGTTTTGGATTGTTGGGACATCTGAGAGAGATGATGGAGGGTAGCGGACTAGGTGCTCGGATCTATAAATCCAAAGTGCCGGTGATAGAGGGCACACTGGATCTTTTGGAACAAGGTATAGCACCTGGAGGGACTATGCGCAATCTAGACTCTCTTAAGTCGACAGTGTTGTGGGATAAAGAAATCTCAGAAAACGAAAAAATCCTTTTATCCGACGCCCAAACCTCTGGAGGCCTGTTGATTTCAGTCAATCCAGATAAGGCTGATAAATTACAACAGTCGCTGTCCGCGGCAGGCACATTAAGTAATCAAATAATTGGGGAAGTTTACACCCCTTCAGACACCGACTCTACAATACACGTCACTGGATAACGAATACCAAGGTTTACCGGAGTTGCAACATTGACAACTGTTCCTGAGATTCTCAGTGCTTCGATAAAAAAAGCCTTTAAAAAGGCCCAACAAGACAATCTTGTACCTGCCGCCGAAATAGGAGACACCGCGGTTGAAAGACCACAAAACCCTGAACACGGTGATTATGCTTCAAGCCTTCCGTTGAAACTAGCAAAACCATTGAAGAAAAACCCTGTAGAAATAGCCAATGTGCTTGCTAAATACCTGAAAACAGATGAAATTTTAGAAGATGTAGTAGTGGCCAGCCCAGGTTTTCTCAACTTTGTGCTAAGCAAAAAATGGTTGCAAGACCAGGTTGATCAAATGCTGTTTGAACCCGAAAGTTACGGAGTTACTAATGCTGGGAAAGGGAAAAAAATCCAAGTTGAATACATAAGTGCCAACCCTACTGGAAGATTACACGTGGCACATGCCAGAGGGGCTGTAATCGGGAGTACGCTTGCCAATGTATTAAAGTCCGCTGGATTCGAAGTTGAACAAGAATACTACCTGAACGATGCTGGCGCTCAAATAGATAAATTCAATCGATCACTGGTTGCTAGATATATGCAATCACTCGGGAATGATGTTGAACTACCGGAAGACTCATATCCTGGTGAAGATGTAATAGCTGTTGCTGAAAAAATAAGGGATTCAGGTAATGATAACTATGACACCAATGACCCTGTAGCATTGTCAGACCTAGGCAAAGCTGGTATGCAACTAATGATAGAGGGCATTCAGGAGGACATTGAATCGCTCCGTATCGATTTTGACAGTTGGTTCAGTGAAAAAAGCCTTTTTGAACATGGTCAATTTGAGAAATGCATAGGCATTCTCAAAGATATGGGTTATGTGGCTGATAAAGATGGTGCCACATGGCTATTGAACACCAAATTAGGGGAAGAAAAAGATAACGTTCTGATACGAAGTAATGGAACCCCAACCTACTTTTCTACTGACATTGCATACCATTACAACAAATTTATTCAAAGAAAATTTGATAAAGTTATTGATGTCTGGGGTGCGGATCATCAAGGTCAGGTACCAAGGCTCAAATCCGCTATGAAAATGCTCGGCAGCGACCCCGACGATCTGGAAATGATCCTGGTTCAAATGGTCCGGTTCAAAAATGGAGAAACCACTGAAAAACTTTCCAAGCGAGAAGGCAACGTCGTTCCTCTAATTGAACTAGTAAACGAAATTGGAGCGGACGCATGCAGGTTTATGTTTTTATCCCGCTCCCATGAAACTCAGCTTGACTTTGATCTAGATCTGGCTAAAAAACAATCTTCTGAAAACCCCGTTTACTACATTCAGTATGGCCATGCCAGGATATGCAGCATATTGGATCTAGCTGTTGAAAAGAAGATAGATTATTCAAACGGTCCAGTTTCGATGCTGAGCCATGAATCTGAGATTCAGCTAATCAATAAGATCCTGGAATTGCCTTCAATAATTAATGCTATTGCAGACACTTATGAAGTACATCACCTTCCACATTATTCTCTGGAACTGGCGACAGCTTTCCATAATTTTTATCAGAATTGCAGAGTCATTTCCGAAAATGAAAAAGACCTTGGATTGAGTAAAGCCAGGTTGAAATTATGTGACGTAACCAAACTGGCGCTCGTCAACTGCTTAGAATTGATGGGCATGAGCAAACCAGAAAAGATGTAGATTCACCAATTTGCTAAAAGGACCAGAATGAAAATAACAGACATAACCACAACTCACCTTCACAGCCCGAACGGAAAGCCGATACAGGACGCCACCATACCGACCCCAAAGGAGGGATCAGGAGGAAGAGGGCAAATCTTCGTTCACATCAAGACAGATGAAGATATAGAGGGTCTTGGAATGACATACGCCTCCCCCGGGGTAATAGATGTTATCGAAAGTTCCCTGAAGTCAGAGTTGGTAGGAAAAGACCCGCTGGATATAGAACAATTATGGAATGACATGTACTGGAAAGTACGAGGTTATGGTAGGAAGGGAATAGCTTTCTGTGCGATTTCGGCCATTGATATAGGCCTGTGGGATCTCAAAGGAAAATATGTGAATCTTCCCTTGTATAAATTGCTTGGAGCTTATACGGATTCTGTTCCTGTTTATGGGAGTGGTGGTTGGACCAACTTCTCAGAAAAAGAACTCCTTGAGGAAATAACAGGATATGTGTCTAACGGTATACCAAGGGTCAAAATGAAAGTGGGGAAGGATTTCGGATCATCAGAAAGAGAAGATATTCAAAGGGTTGCTGCAGTGAGGAAAGCTGTTGGTGATGACGTCAGCATCTACGTTGATGCAAACAACGGTTATTACAGAAAACAGGCGATTTATATGGCCAAGGAATTTGAACAATTCCAGGTCGGTTGGTTTGAGGAACCCTTGATACCAGATGATATAGACGGAATGGCCGAAATATCCAAGGCTACTAGTATTCCTATAGCTACCGGGGAACACGAATACACCAAATACGGCTTTAGAGACCTTATTAGTCGAGGAGGGGTTGATATTGTCCAGCCCGATATTGGACGGGTTGGGGGTGTCACAGAGTGGATGAAAATAGCACATCTGGCACATTCGTTTAACCTGCCTGTCGCTCCACACGCACTTCAATTAGCCCATCTCCATGTAGCATGCGCAACCCCGAATTTGAAAGTCGTTGAATACATGAACGTGTCTCTGGAAGGAGACGAGTTATGGTACGTAGATTTCCCGAAACAGAAGGATGGTTACTGGTCTCCATTCCATGACAAACCAGGTCTTGGTCTGGAACTCGATCATTATTCCGTAGTCAAGTACCAGGTCTAACCTTGAAACCCAATTTTCAATTAAAAGTCGAGGCCTTACAGCCTAAATAAACATGATGGGTAGCGTTCCAGCGGCGCTACCCATCACATGTAGGGAAATTATCCGGTACTACGATGGTTCGGAGGAAGTTCAAATAACAGATGCTTCTTGCTATCTTGTTCCTACCGGAAACTCAACCAACGACTCGAAATGCTGTTAGGTTAAAGACCCTTCAGCCTCACCCTGACTACGTGGTCCCCAGTAGGGCGCCCCTGAATGTTTGATAAATTCAGCCACAGAAGTATTAAACAGCTGTGGCTCTTCTAGGTTAATTGCATGCCCAGATCTTGGAAACATTATTAAGCCTGCAGTAGGTATAGTTTTTTTGATAAACAGGGATGGTTTAATGCAGGGGTCGTCCTCATCCCCCGTCATCACCAAGACCGGAATTTTTATGTTTGAAAGTTGGTTTTTTAAATCGAAAATAGGCAGCCTTTTGGTCATAACTCCGTAGAAGGTATTTGCAGAACCTATGTTGGAATGTTCCATGAATTGTTCACAGAAAAGCTGATAACCTTTGGGGTCTTTCAACTGGTGCTGAACCCTTTGGGGACCTTTAAGGTAATCTGACATAAAGGTCATACCTTCTGACCTCATCCCTTTCGAAAATTTTAAAATGCGGTCCCGAAAAAGACCAGGATCATCTGAACCCGTCCCGGTCCCTGCTACTGTTAATGTTTTGGCCTGTTCCGGGTATTTGATACCGAAATTTAGGGCAACATTTCCTCCCATTGAAAGGCCAACTATATGAGCGTTATCAATTTTCAAAAAATCCATCAGACCTTTAAGATCATCAATAGCCAGATCTTGGCTGTATGATTCTGGATCTTCAGGTACGGAAGTCGGAGGATAGCCTCTAGCACAATAAGTGATTACTTGAAAACTTCTGGAAAAGTAATTTACTTGTAAGTCCCACGATCGAATATCTCCTGCAAATTCATGGCAAAATATAATCGTGTCACCTATTCCGTGGGCTTCGTAATAAATGTCTATTCCATTGATCGGTGCATGTGGCATAC
>VFFY01000170.1 GCA_009392675.1 SAR202 cluster bacterium
TAAGACCACGCGTTTTACCTATAGCTCCTACTGGAGGTAGACTCCCAAAATTCACCCCTATCCTGATTGGTACTTCTCTTTGTTTGGCCAATTTGACCACCTCCTTAACCTTTTCTTCATCCCTTATGTTGCCCGGGTTAAGCCTTAGGCAGTCAACACCACTTTTTAATGATTCTATAGCTAATTCATGATGAAAATGGATGTCTGCAATGACGGGTATACTCGCTCCTTTTTTTATTGCCTTTAATGCCTTTGCGGCCTCCATGTCAGGCACGGCGCACCGAATTATCTCGCAGCCCGCATTTTCCAGTTTTTTTATTTCAATAAGTGTAGATTTCACATCTCTGGTGTCAGTTTTTGTCATCGATTGGACCGATACAGGCGCGTCTCCGCCGACCTTTACATCACCCACAAAAACCGGTTTTGTTACTCTACGCATTTAAAATCCCCGGTGACTCATTAGTTAATAATTACCTGAAAAAACTATCCCCGCTTAATATTCGGATTATGTCAAAATAACTCATCACCACCACGAGACCTATTAATACGATAAATCCCGTCATATGGATAATCCCTTCTCTTTGAGGGGAAACTTTCTTGCCACCTCGGATTCCTTCAATCAATACGAACATTAGTCGACCTCCATCCAGAGCAGGAATCGGTAATAGATTAACGATTCCTAAGCTGATGCTGATTAAGGCGGTTAGCTCGAAAATAGGGGCGATCCCTACCTTAGCTACTTCTCCCGTGACCTGAGCAATCCCGATTGGTCCGGTCAACCCAGGGTTTTCACCACTACTTACTAAACTACCAATTCCTTGTGCAGAAAATGAAATAACCTCACCTATTTTACTAAAAGCTGTAGGTATAGCTTCGTGCAAAGGAAGTTGATCTTTAACCACTCTACCGTTAGCGGTTCCAATTAAGATCCCGATAGAACCTTCACGTAAAACGTCTCCGGCTTCTAACGATGGGTTGTATTGTTTTGCTTCAGACACAGATATTTCTTTTGTGGATTCTGAGACTATTTCTACTACCCTGTAGGAAGGCGGATTTTCTCGGGGTGTTAGGCGTATATAGCCAGAAGTCGCAAATTCGGGAGATCCAGGTAACCCTAAACTTGAATTGCCTTTTCTTATTAACAATTCGACCTCGCTTCCCCGCTTGGTTCTTATTTCTTTAACAAGGTCCATATGGTTAGAGATTCTCAAGGAATTTATTTCTAGAATTGAATCACCTTCCTGAAGCCCAGATTCTTCAGCAGGTGAATTTGGTGCTACCCCACTGATAGTAACGGTACCAACCAATGTGTCATGGGGTAGAGACAGGATGGTTGCAAATATAAATAATGGTAAAAGGAGATTCATAAATGAACCAGCAATTAAAACAATCGACCGCTTTAAGATTGATTGCCTAGCAAAACTTCTGGGTTCTGTAGGGTCTTCTTCACCAACCATTTTGACAAATCCGCCAAGAGGAATCAGGTTGATAGAATATAAGGTTTCTCCAATAGATATTCCCCACAGTCGCGGCGGGAAACCAAACCCAAACTCTGTCACTTTGATTCCAAAACGCTTAGCTGTTAAAAAATGACCAAGTTCATGTACAAAAACTAAAATCGACAATACTGGAATAACTAGTAACCAACTTGGCATGGATATCAATTGCCTGAGGTCAGTTTCGACACTCGGCCATAGGCCCAATGGGACGCTTTCAACATCTCAGTGGTAGTAGGGTTTGTTATAGATTCGTGATCTTGTATTGCCTGTTCTATGAGAGTGTGTATCTCAGTGAATTTGATTCTGCTATCTAGGAATGCTTCTACCGCAGCTTCATCGGCTCCACTAAGAGCTGAAGGCCAGGTACCTCCTCGCTTGGCAATTTTCAAAGCAATTTCAAAACACGGATATCTGTCTTGGTCAAGAATTTCAAAAGTGAGTGATTTAGTTTTATTAGGATCAAAAGGATTTGTATCTGACTCCGGTGCCCGATCTGGAAAAAACAAGGCATGTTTTATTGGTATCCTCATATCTGGGTAACTTAGCTGGGCCTTTGTTGAACCATCTGAAAATTCAACCATCGAATGTATTATGCTTTCAGGGTGCACAATAACTTCTATATTTTCCCACGGTACATCGAATAACCACCTAGCTTCAATCACCTCAAACGCTTTATTCATCATTGTGGCAGAGTCAACGCTAATCTTCGGACCCATTTTCCAAGTCGGGTGTTGCAATGCATTAGCCGGAGTAACGTTTGGTAAAGACCCTATGGGGGTGTTTCTAAAAGGCCCCCCAGATGCGGTTATTATCAATTTGGAAATATGGTTGTTTTCTCCCCGTAAGCATTGCCAAATTGCACTCGGTTCACTGTCAATTGGCATTAAATTGACGGAGTTGGATTCTGCCAGGGAGGTTAATTGCTCTCCTGCCATTATGATTGTTTCTTTATTTGCTATGGCTATATTCTTCCCCTTTTTAATTGCTTCAAAAGTGGGAATCAAAGCTACATTTCCGGATGTTGCAACAACAACTGTATCGACCCCTTTATAGGTAGCTATTTCAGAAAGAGACATTACTTTTTCCGGTATTTCGGCACTTGTACTCAATTCTTTATGGTAATCGCAGGATATTGCTTGGGGTCGAAATTCAAGAATTTGGTCTTCTAATATTTGTGTATTTTTATTGGCCCCAAGGCATACTACATTGAAAGCTTCAGGGTAACTTCGTGCTACTTCCAGTGTTTGAGTACCCACTGAGCCTGTAGAACCGAGGATGGATATATTTTTCTTATTCCTATTCATTGGACAAAATAATATAGCACTGGAAAAGCCAATACAATCGAGTCTAATCTATCCAAAGCCCCTCCATGTCCTGGCATTATTGAACCTGAATCTTTTAGGTTTGCTCTCCTTTTAAGAGCTGACTCAAATAAATCTCCTGTTTGGGCCAATACAACAAAAACGATACCTAGTGTTATTAGTGAATATAGCCCTAAATCAATGAATCCAAAACGAGTGAGTAATAGCCCGCTGGTCATGGCTACTGCCAAACCACAAACACATCCCCCAATAGCCCCTTCTAACGTTTTGTTGGGACTTATTGTAGGGAAAAATGGGGTTTTCCCTACTGCTTTCCCTGTTATGTATGATCCTGTGTCGTTGGCCCAGACTATTAAGGACAATAATACGATCAAACCAAAACCAAACTCGCTATTTCGGACAAGAACAGCGAACGATAGCAATCCTCCTGTATATGATACTGAAGAGACAACACATGTAAAACTCCCTAGCTTTCTATCGCTACCCCATTTCAAAAGTATTAGGATGGATATAGATACGAACGACAGAAGAACTAATGGCAAAATACTGGTACTAAGCTCGATGTTAATCCCGGGAAGAGCCGATATATAACTGTCATACGTTTGAACAAACGTAACTATCAACCCAGATAGAATAGCTGATATAACTGGTTCTTTTCGGAGATTTTTACCAGTGATTCTTGCCAATTCATAGGCTGAAACAACTGCACCAAATATTATTATGAGGGAAAACCATATCCCTCCTAAAAATATTCCTCCCAGTATTAAGGGAAGTGCTATGGCTGAACTGAATAATCGGTGTTTCACTTTGTGTTTTCCAGAAA
>VFFY01000171.1 GCA_009392675.1 SAR202 cluster bacterium
ATAAAAGAGGGATTGAGTGACTAAATGCCAATCAGATTTGCCGTGATGATATAATTGTCTTCCTGCTTTTTTAAAAATCACTCCCAGGAGACACCGGTGAAAATAACTCAGGGCGATGTCGTCGACCGACAAACAGTGATTCACATCGAACTTGATGATGACGATATGGACCCATATTTGGATAAGGCATATCAACGGGTGGTACAACGGGTCAACGTACCTGGTTTCAGAAAGGGTAAGGCACCGCGAAGAATCATCGAACAATATTTTGGTCGAGAATCGATGCTCAATGAAATTCTGGATTCCATGCTTCCAGAACTTACAAACCAGGCAATCAATGAGAAAGATTTGGACGCTGTCGGTCTTCCCAGCATAGAGATGGGGGAGTTAGAGCCGTTTCAATTTTCAGCAACCGTGCCGCTGAGGCCAGAAGTTGATCTGGGCGGATACTCGGAAATCAGGATAGATAAAGATCAACCTGAAATAGAAGATGATGCAGTAGACAGCCGTATTGAACAGCTCCGACTCAGTGTTGCCACTTGGGAACCTGCTGAAAGGCCTGTTGAGATTGGAGACATGATCACAGCCCAAATAAAAGGAACTGTTGGGGAGAAGACAATTTTTGATGAAAATGATGCTGTCTATTTGGTAAATGAAGAAATCGGCCGACCTTTCCCTGGATTTTCTGAAAAGCTGGTAGGAATGGAACCAGAAAAGCCCTCTCAGTTTGACCTTTCGATACCCGAAGATTTTGCAGATCCTGATCTTGCTAATCAAGATGCTTCATTTGACGTAACTATCAAGGATATCAAGGCAAGAGTATTACCAGAGATTGATGATGAATTCGCCAAAGGCATCGGAGAAGGTTACGAAACTCTCAGTGACTTAAAAGAAGAAGTTCAAAAAAGCATCGGAGCCGAAGCTGAAGAAGAAAGTACAAAAACTCACAGGGAATCCATCATGGAAGCGTTAATGGAAACGGCCAAAGTAGAAATGCCGGCCCTATTATTGCAACATGAAGCAGAACATATGGTTGAAGAACAGGAAAAGATGGTTTCTCAAGCCAATATGAATATGAATGATTATCTGGTCTCTTTAGGAAAAACAAGAGAAGAATTCGTAGAAGGATCTAAAACAGAGGCTTCCGACAGACTAAAACGGTCTTTCGTACTAGCTAAATTAGCTGAGGAAGAAGAAATAGAGATTTCAGACGAAGACATCGATGACAGAATATCGGAAATGTTTTCTAATGCAGAACAAGAAATACCTGAATCAAGTCAAAATGCCCAGATGAGAGACTACTTGAGTAGATCACTCCTTATGGAAGAAACCATGAAGAAATTAGAAGGTATCGTTGCTGGTGAACCCGGAAAAGACAATGCTGACCAAGAACCTGATAGCAGCAATGCGGGTAGTGGTTCCAGCGATGATAATAAAGACCAAGAAACAGAAGAAGGAGAAGTAAATGCTTGATAGACCTGAAAATATAATCCCCTATGTAGTAGAGAGAGATCCAAGAGGAGAGAGAACTTATGACATTTACTCTCTTTTACTAAAAGAGAGGATCGTTTTTCTGGGAACAGGAATTAACGACCAGGTAGCAAATGCAATAATTGCTCAATTACTTTTCTTAGACAGAGAAGATCCAGAAAGAGACATAAATCTCTACATCAACACCCCCGGAGGAGTAATTACATCAGGTTTAGCAATATACGACACAATGCAATTGATCAGACCCGACGTCTCCACAATATGTGTAGGCATGGCAGCGAGTATGGGTACAGTACTACTGTGTGGAGGAGCTAGCGGCAAGAGATACGCTCTACCCAATTCCACCATACACATGCATCAGGCGCTAGGCGGGGCCCAGGGTCAAGCCTCAGATATTGAAATTGCTGCACGTGAAATCATAAGAATGCAAGACAAAATCCGAAATATCATCTCTGAACATACAGGCCAATCATACGAGAAGATCGCCAGAGATACAGACCGGGATTTTTACATGAGCTCAGAACAAGCTGAGGAGTACGGTATCATTGATGTAGTGATGTCCTCCCCTAAAGACAGCGCTGAATAGAGGTATAAATGTCCACAACTCAGAACGATTATCTATGTTCCTTTTGTAGTAAACCTCAGGCACAAGTAAAAAGGCTGATAGCCGGACCTGACAGAGTGTTTATATGTGACGAATGTGTCGAATTATGCCAACAAATAATTTCAGAAGAAACCCCAGAAGACATAGATGATCTAGATAATCCGGTTGAAAAAGGCGTCACTCCAAAATTCATTTATGACAAACTTGAGGAGTACGTAATCGGACAGGAGAAGGCAAAGAAGATTCTAAGTGTGGCTGTATATAACCACTACAAGAGGGTCTGGTCGAATAAACATTCAGATGAAAAAATAGAGCTCCAAAAGGCAAATATTTTAATGTATGGGCCATCGGGATCTGGCAAAACTCATCTCGCACAAACCCTGGCAAAAATACTAGACGTTCCATTTGCCATCGTAGACGCCACTTCAATAACAGAGGCTGGTTATGTTGGAGAAGACGTTGAAAACATACTGTTGAGACTTATCCAAGCCGCCGACTACGATATTTCAAAAGCAGAACACGGAATCATATACATTGATGAAATAGATAAGATCACGCGAAAAAGCCCAAACCCTTCAATTACCAGAGATGTATCTGGCGAAGGTGTTCAGCAGGCTCTTTTAAAGATTATAGAGGGGTGTCTTGCTAATGTCCCTCCACAAGGTGGTAGAAAACATCCTCATCAGGAATTCATGCAAATAAAAACGGATGACATTCTTTTTATGGTAGGCGGTGCATTTGAAGGCATGACTGAACTGCTTATGAAAAGAGTGAACAAGGATAACTACAGCTTAGGATTCAAACAAACTACCAATAATGATGAGGGCAATCGAAGCGTAACGGATTCAGTTCGCCACCAACTTAATCCTGATGACTTAATGGAATTTGGTTTCATCACCGAATTCGTAGGTAGGTTACCAGTTCTAGTCACTTTGGATGAACTCACAAAAGACGATTTGGTACGAATATTGACCGAACCTAAAAATGCATTTGTGGACCAATATAAAGCCTTGTTCAGAATGGAAAAGGTTAATTTGAATTTTAGTGGAGAGTCATTAGTAGCCACAGCGGAAAAAGCCATAGAACAAAAAACTGGAGCGAGAGGGCTACGTACTATTTTGGAATCAACTCTGATGGAAGTGATGTTTGAACTACCCAGCATGAGTGGCATAACACACTGTGATGTTGAGGCAGAGGCTATTATAGGGGACGCTCCCGTGAAATTATCGAACGACAGTAGCGAGATAATCGAACTTGCAACCCTGGAGAAAAAATCTGCTTAGCTGATTTTATTTTTTAGCTTTCTTTGGTCTCGAGACCCACTACTTCCAGATGAAGCTCTTCTAATTGGCTTTGCTCCACAGCTGAGGGGGCTCCAAACATTGGATCCATCTGACTTTGCGTTTTAGGAAACGCGATCACATCTCTTATTGAATCTTTCCCCATAAGTATCATAATGAGTCTATCTATGCCTGGTGCAATTCCTCCGTGTGGAGGTGCTCCATATTCGAACGCATCCAACAACTGCGCAAACCTTTCCGATACTTCTTCTCTAGAATAACCAAGCACCTCAAATATATCTTCCTGCAATTCTCTGTTATGAACCCTTATACTTCCGCTCGCCATTTCAAGGCCGTTGCAAACTAAGTCATATGACTGTGCAATGACCTTGCCTGGGTCATTGGATAAATACTTACCAAATCCGTCCTTGGGCATGCAGAAGGCATGGTGGGATGCATCCCATTTCCCGTCCTCCAAATTCCATTCAAATAACGGGAAATCTGTCACAAATGCAAAGAACATCATGTCCGGATCAGCTAACTCCAACCTTATTCCCATTTCATGACGTAGAGCAGCCAAAGCAGCATTAGTAGATTTTGGCTCTCCTGCCACAATAAGCACTAGGTCCCCATCGACAGCACCAGTAGAAATAGCAAATTCTTTTACATTTTCCGGTGTCAAAAATCGAGTAATATTTGATTTAACTTTATCCATATCAATTGTTTCCAATGATTCACCAGCACCATTGAGCCCAACGGCTATTAGTCCACTTGCCCCTCGTTCTTTAACAAATTCTGTCAATTCATCTATCTGCCCTCTAGTAAATTCTCCACAACCCGGGGCAGCAAATCCCTTAACAATACCCTGGTTATCTAAAACTTTATGAAAAACATTAAATTCTGTTTTCTTTGCTGTATTCCCCAAATCTGACATCTTCATTTCAAATCTCAGATCTGGTTTGTCTGTACCGTAATCTTCCATACTTTGTCCATAAGATAATCTAGGAAAAGGTTTCATAAATTTCTTATCGGGAAACAAGGACTCTAACAATCCACCAAATAAATCTTCAGTCAAAGAAAGAACATCTTCCTGGGTTACAAAACTCATCTCCAAATCTAGCTGGGTGAATTCTGGCTGCCTATCAGCTCTAGAATCTTCGTCTCTAAAACACCTAGCTATCTGAAAATATTTCTCAAATCCAGCAACCATCAGAAGTTGTTTAAGTTGCTGAGGAGATTGGGGCAAAGCATAGAATTTACCAGGATATAACCGGCTAGGAACTATGTGATCTCTAGCTCCTTCAGGCGTGCTTTTAATTAGTATCGGGGTTTCGATTTCCAGGAAGCCTTCAGAATCTAAGAAATCACGTATATATTTGACAACTTTATGCCTGACTATCATGGTATTTTTCATTACATCTCTTCTAAGATCCACGTACCGGTATTTGAGTCTTACATTCTCATCAACAGCAGTATCCTCATTAACATAAAAAGGAGGAGTCAAAGACTGGTTTAAAACTGTCAACCCCGAAGCATATACTTCAACAGCCCCTGATAGCATATCCTCATTTACAGTACCTTTTGGTCTAGCCGCAACGTCACCCACTACTTGTATCACCCATTCATTACGCA
>VFFY01000172.1 GCA_009392675.1 SAR202 cluster bacterium
ATGGTTACTGATCCTGGTGATAGGGTAGTAGAACCTTATGTAGAGACAGATAACTCTGTGGAAACCAGAAAGGCTGTATCAGATGGCCTTCTGGGAGTTCATAACGTCACCTCGAATAGATTCTGGCAATTTGCGGCCTTGTTTGGAATTATGTTTATACTCGGGATTGTCGGGTTTGTTATGAGGTTAAGTTCGGGGTTTGACGATAAGGGGGCCTGGGGATACTACGTAGCAGTATTTGCCTTCTTGATGACTACTTCCTCGGCTGCACCAATGGTCGCCATAGCACCTCGTATTGCTAATTCGCATTGGAGGAGGCCAATATCAAGAGCTGCCGAAATATGGACTCTTGCCGGGTGTCTGAACCTAATTCTGTACATACCCTTAATTTGGCTACTTCCGTCCCTGGAAAATGGTAGAAGAAGCCTTTGGTTCTATGGTCAGCAAACAGCTCAAGACATGGATAGTTGTTGGGTATTTTGTTGGGGGGGAGGTGTTCCGGCTTATTCTCCCCATATATGGGCTACCTTAGCGATAATAGGCTTAGTTCTATTAGGATTTGCCTTGTTATGGTTATCCATTCTCCCAGATCTTGCGGTTTTAAGAGATCATGGAGAAGGATGGAAGAAAAAATGGGGAAGGAAGCTGGCTTTGGGTTGGCGGGGCACCTCAGCACAGTGGAATTGGCAACACCATCGAATGGGGGTTGTGGGGGCTTTTTATTTCATGATGCTCGTGTTCGTACACTTTTTTATAAGTGTAGAGTTTTTGATGGTTCATGTCCCAGGTTGGATAGATTCTTTGTATCCAATAACTCATGCCCATAACGCATTGCAAGCTGGCGTGGCTACCGTGATGCTCACAATGTTTTTCCTTAGGCAATTTGGCGGGTATAAGGATTATATAGGGCTGGATCAGTTTTGGGGGCTTGGCAAATTACTGCTTGCTCTATCGCTTCTTTGGTTCTGGTTTTGGTTTTCAAGCTTTAATGTGTTTTGGTATGGGGGGAAACCTTCGGAACAGGCGATTTTGGAATTATTGGTCAAGGGGCCGTACCTTTATTTGTTCATCACAATATTTATATTGGTATTTATCCTGCCGTGGTTCACGATGATTTGGAATCCGGTAAGAAGAAGCGTCTGGGGACCGCCTATTTTGGCGACCTCGATTTTACTAGGTACCCTTCTTGATAGGATAAGGTTGTATGTCGCATCTTGGGATGTTGCCGGTAAAAACTTCGCAAACCAACTCGAGATGAAAATGCATGATGTGCCTACAAAGATTCCAGCTCCCGAATATGCAGATATTTTGATAATTGTCGGTTTTATAAGTGGTTCGATCTTCACTTTCATGTTGGCTACGAGATTAATTCCTGCAGTCAACATTTGGGAACAAAAAGAAATGCTTCTTTATAAGGCAGAAGTTCAGTTTCATAGGACGAAAGTCATGGTAATGGGTAAATCAAGATAGTGATTGAAGTCAGGTGAGAGGAGTTAGCATTTTAAAAGTTAAATTAGATGGATATATATAAATGCAGGAACACACACAACTAAGCCATAAGCAGATTAACGAAGATCTGTTAAAGAGCGTCTTGACTGTACCTAAATGGTGGTTGCCTGCAGTCTCATTTCTTGGTCTGATTGTGCTCACCGGGTTGGGTGCTTTCTTTTATATGATGTATCACGGACTGGGTGTGACTGGCTTGAACAGGCCTGTTATGTGGGGGTTTTTTATTGCCAATTTCGTTTTCTGGATTGGAATCAGCCATGCTGGAATTATGATTTCTGCGATTCTGAGATTGACCCAGGCTGAATGGCGTCGTCCTATCACAAGAGCGGCAGAAGTTATGACTGTATTTTCCTTGATCGCGGCTCTGCATACTCCGTTAATGCACGTAGGTCGACCTTGGCGTGTTTTGTACTGGATTTTCCCATATGACTTTAGTCGTGGTATATGGCCAAATATTAGGTCACCATTCGTCTGGGATCCAAGTGCTGTTGGCACATACCTGATTGCTAGTTCACTGTTTGTATTTGTTTGTTTACTACCTGATATAGCGATACTCAGGGATAGGGCAAAAAAGCCAATAGTTAAGAAAATTTACGCCCAGATGGCTTTGGGATTTAGAGGAACACCCAGACAATGGAAGCTACAAATTATTGCTGGTATTTTACTATCTGCACTTGTGTTGCCTGTGTTTGTGTCGGTGCACTCGATAGTGTCTTGGGACTTTGCGGTTTTGATCGGTGTTGAAGGATGGCACTCGACCATATTTGCCCCTTATTTCATAATTGGGGCTATTCATTCGGGAGTGTCGGCTGTGGCGATGTTGATGGCACTTTCTGTTTGGCTTTACGGGTTGGACAAATATATTAAACCTGACCATTTTGACGCCATTGCTAGGCTCCTAATTATCGTTGCCACAACATGGTTTTTCTTTTTCTTTTTGGAATGGGTTTATGCCTTATATACTTTGGAGAGTCCGGAGATCGCTTTGAGGGAGTTACAGGCATTTCAATGGCCCTATGGACCCTTGTTTGCGATTTTTATCATCACATCATTTGTGATACCGGTTCCCATGTGGTTGTTTAAGAGGGTGAGAAGAAGCGCCATATTGATGTTTTTTACAACGATACTAGTCAATATAGGTATGTGGCTGGAAAGATTTCTAATTGTGATTCCAGGCCTTGTTAGAAGAACACATATGACATTTGATTGGGGTACATATCAGCCGTCGATTGTTGAAATATTGATAGTGGTGGAAACTTTCGCTTTTGTGTGTTTGGGAATGTTGTTGTTTGCTAAAGTATTACCATTATTACCATTATTTGATATTAAAGAAGGGATGGTAAATCGCCGTCTCATAAAGGTGGGTAGGCGAGTTATCCCCGCGACGATTCGTGAAGGTCTTCCCCATCGCTATTATGAAAAAAAACATTTATGAAAAAAACATTAAAGGTAGTTTGAGAGAGTACTTGTTATGGCAAAAAGAAGTGTATTAGGTCTGTATAGTGAAGAAGATTCTGCTGCTGACGCCCTAGATAACTTAAGGGAGGCGGGATTTGAGGAAGGAGAGTATGAAATACTCACTGGCGTTCCTTATCCTGAAGGTACCTTTGGGGAGGCAGAACCAGAGCATAAACTCTATAGGTGGCCATTGATTGGGGCAGCATGTGGATTTACCATCGGCCTGTTGATCACGGCTGGTACCGAGTTGGCGTATCCATTGATAACGGGTGGTAAGCCAATACTATCAATTCCAGCAATGGCAATCATCATGTATGAAGGGTCGATGCTCGGCGCTATTATATTTACCATCATAGGGATTATTTTTGAATCGCGCCTCCCGCGAATATTTATGGGAGCGTACAGTGAAAAAATTACAGAGGGTCATATTGGTGTCACTGTAACAACAGATGAAACTCGCACCAACGTTGCTGAAACGGCCTTGAGTAAGGCAGGTACTGACGGGGAAATAATTAGAGGTTGGGAGTAATTAAAGAGAAGTCAAATATGTCTAACAATGGTTTGAACATACGAAGTGCTGCGCCAATAGCCATGCTTACAATTCTTTTGGCTGCCTTGCTTGTAAGTTCCGGTTGCTACAACAGCAAAACTGGCGAGGTCAAAGTGGGGGGCGCTATTAGCTTTGAACTGCCCGTATTCCCTAAAACAGGTTCTCACGCAGTTCAAATATTTTCTGAAATGCACTATTCTCCGTCTTATCGGTCTCAGGAAGTTCCTAGGATCCTTCCACCGGAAGGTTCTGTTCCTGTGACAGGGGC
>VFFY01000173.1 GCA_009392675.1 SAR202 cluster bacterium
CTTCTACTCCCTCCTTATCTTCTATCATCACACCAAGAAGCACATTTTCATTCGCGATGTCGTAATACGCTGGTTTTTCACTTTTACCAAAGGAGGAATCTCTGCCACCACCCATCCCTCTCATGCCTTCTGGATGATACTTGGCCATTTCAACGAACGCTTCAGCCTCTTTTTTACTTTTACAATGAGGCCAAATTAAACCGGATGCGCCAATTTCCAATGTTTTTATTATTTGGTTATAAGGCCCGTGAGGTATTCTGACGAACACATCTATTTCGGAGGCACGTGCTGCTAATACAAGTGTGGCGAGATCTTTGAAATCTGCGTGGCTGTGTTCCATGTCTACCCAAACGCACTCGTAACCAACTGATGCGATGGTTTCAACTACTGTGGGGTCAAAAACCCTATTTATCTCCGGTACTTTAATGGTTTTACCATTCAATAATTCAGACTTTGTACGGTTTTTTTGGTAATTATTAGTCATTTGAATTCTCCGGGGCAATCGATTGGTTAATTCTGGAACTTAACGTTGGGATTACTTCATTTTGAAAAAGAGCCATACTGTTTAACCAATCTCTTTTATCAGATTCATCTATCCAGTCGAATGACATATTTATCAGGGTTCCGAAAGGACCGAGATATTCTGAGATTTCTTGAAGACGGGTAATTACAGTTTCGACTGATCCCGCAATGACTAGTTCATTGATGAGGTAATCTTCAGTAATCTCGCTATCTGGTTCGTTCGGGTCTGACTTCATAATCGCAAGACCCGGTCCTTTTTTTATGGCGGATGCTAAATATTTATAGGCCTTGGCTATACTGTTATTTCTTGCTTTTTTGATCGCTTCCTCATCAGAATCAGCGATGAATATGGTCCGTGCAAGTTTCCAGTTAGACCTGTCGGGCTCGGTATTCACTAATCTGCTAGACCTTGAATAGGTTTCCCAATTGTCTTTTAGAACGGGCAAAGAAGTTATTGAGTGGCTGAAAGGGGAAAATCCGTATTTAGCGGCTATTTTCGCCGAATTTGAGTTATATCCTGTGATTGGAACAGAAATCGGAGGATAAGGCGTTTGTAATGGTTTTTGAATTTTGCCGTAGCCAATATTTTCATCACTACTTTTCAACACTATATTCCAATACTTACCGGTGATTTCATAGGGAGGCTCTTTTTCCCACATCTCCAATATCATGCCCATTGATTCTTCTGACATTTTCTGCATTTCTGAACTTTGAAGATTGTACAGTTCAAAATCCGATGGAGCTCCACCATGCCCAAAGGCGAGGTTAAGGCGACCATGCGAAAAATGGTCCAAAAATGAAAGTCTATTTGCTACTTGGGCGGGATGATGAAAATTCAAAAGGAGAGGTGCAGGTCCAATTCTTATTTGTTCAGTTTGCCTGAATCCAGCGGCTATGAACATTTCAGGACTGACGATTGGCTCCCATGACAAAGTGTGATGCTCACCAACCCAAAACTCATCGATTCCTAATTTATCGGACTCAATTAGCAGTTCCATGTCCTCATCGTGACATTGAGCCAATTCTTTGTCAGGAGGATGAAACGGCATTATGAAAATCCCAGATTTTATGTTCGGCATGTTAGAACCCCACCAGATTGGATAAGCTAAAGTTCAGCATGATGGCAGTATAAATGCAACCAAACTAATCAAACAAATTCTTAAAACGCCGGCTTTCCCATGTTTTCAGCTATAATCGCGTAATTAGGCTTTGTTCATTAATGAAAACCATATGAGGAATTAAGGAATGGCAGGCGAAATTTCCAAATTTGAAGAGCAAGAAATAATGATTCCTGAAGGAAAACTTCAAATGCGGATCGCTGGGGAAGGAGAGCCATTGCTGCTGCTCCACGGTGAGTTGGGTTTTCCTGGTTGGATGAAGTACCACCGAACATTGTCAGAACAATATAGAGTTATGGCTCCAAGCCATCCTGGGTATGACGGATCAGATAGATTGGACTGGGCTATGCACGTAAGTGATCTAGCCGGAGTGTATCTTCAGGTTTTGGATGATCTTGAATTATCTGGAATCAAGATGGTGGGCTTTTCGATGGGAGGTTGGTTGGCTGCAGAAATGGCTGCGATGGACCCAGGTAAGTTTTCCAAACTTGTGCTTGTCGGACCAATGGGAGTTAAACCAGAGAAAGGTGAGATTTACGATCTTTTTCTCAATGTGGCAACTGAATTTTTGGAAGAGAGTTTTGTGGACCCAAATTTGGTGGAAGAATATGGCATTATAAGGCCTGATGAACCTTCTCCAGAACAGGAGGAATCGTGGGAAGTGGCACGGGAGCAATCTTCGAGATTGGCATGGAAACCTTTTATGTATAACCCAACATTGCCTTACTTGTTGCGAAGATTAAAAACACTTCAAACACTCATAATTTCAGGTAAACAAGATTCTATAGTTCCTCTCGATTCACTGAGAATATATAACGAATCGATACCGGGGTCCTCACTAAGTCTAATAGACCAGAGCGGACATAGGCCAGAGATAGAAAAACCTGAGGATTTTCTTAAATTAGTAACAAATTTCCTTAAATAATGGTAAATTAGCCCAGATAGGGAGGAGCATATGTTCATAGGACATTTTACGGAGAGGCCATATCAAGACCCAAAATCTGGCTACTTTGGGGCCACTGGTAAGTCGATCAAGGATTTGACCGTTAGCAATGACATTTATGATCCAATATTAGGATCCGACCTGTACAACAGGTACTTAGATGAAAAAATTTATGCGGAGGAGATGGGGTTTGATGGGTTGATGTTGAATGAACACCATAGCAGCCCTTTCTGCATGGGTAGTGCAGTTAACGTAGAAGCTTCTATTCTTGCTCGTATTACGAATAGGGCAAAGATAGTACTTTTGGGTAATGTTCTTCCTATATGGGATGACCCGCTTTGGTTGGTTGAACAACTAGCGACCATTGATATGATTTCCAAGGGACGGTTGGTTTCCGGATGGGTTCGAGGTACTGCTAGAGAGAGTGTTTCTCATAATTCACCTCCTGCATATAACTGGGAAAGATTTCAAGAGGCACATGACTTCATCATTAAGGCATGGACTGAACCAGGACCTTTTAGATGGGAAGGGAAACATTACCAATACCGATATGTTAACCCTTGGGTGAGACCATACCAGAAGCCACATCCTCCCATAATGCTTCCAGGTGTTGTTAGTAGAGATTCAATCATATGGGCAGCGAGGCAACGAATTCCCTACATAATGCTTGCTACGCAATTAGAGCCAACAAGACAATCTTTTGAAGTTTATAAAGAGACAGCTATAGAAGAAGGTTATGAAGCAGGTCCTCAGAATTTTGGATACCTGTGGAAAGTTCACGTGGATGAAACTGAGGAACTTGCAGAGGAAGTTGCGAGAAAGTTTGTGCAAGGCCCTAGTAACCCGTTCAACGCAGGGAACGAAGGTACTGCGAACCCGGCTCTAAATAAACTTCCAGGCATGACTTCACGTAGACGGACACTTCCAACTGCACAAGTTGCTACCGCTAACAGGGGAGGTCAGTTATCAAGATCCTTTGAAGATCAAGTTTCAGACCATACAATAATATCTGGTACACCTAAGACTGTTATACCGAAAATACGTCACGTTCTTGAATATCTCAGACCAGGCTCAGTGTTCTTCTGGGATGGTGACGGAGCTATGACTCATGACGATCAGATGAGAAGCCTTAGGCTTATGGGGGAGGAAGTGTTGCCGGCTGTGAGAGAAATAGCGGATGAACTAGGACTAGATAGCCCCTTTGAAGTTGATCCCAAGACAGGGAAAAAATTTGATGCAATGGAATCTGGAAGCGCCGACGAAATTGCTGCTACCCCCGGAGATTAAGGCAAATAACATGAATCTCTCTGAGATCATCAAAATTTCTAGAGAGATTCATACATTTTGATCTTATGCGAACCGGTTCCAGGTCGGGTTAATTAAAACCTCATTTATTGTTACGTGCGGTGGTTGCTTCGCGAGAAACAATATGAGCTCACCAAGATCTTCTGATTGAAGTATTCTGGCCTGATCCTCGGCACTCACAGGTACGGGACGTTGTTCCAAGATCGGTGTAGCTACTTCTCCAGGGCATAATGCTGTGGCTCGGATTCCGTTGTTTCTTTCCTCGACGATTAAACTGGCAGTCATTGCGTTCATTGCATGTTTGGCAGAAGTGTAAGCAGGTCCTGTTAAGGCTCCGGCACTTTTGGCAGCCATGGAAGAAACGTTAATGATAAGGCCGCCTCCGTTGCTTCTCATAGAAGGGAGTACCGCTTGGCAGCAGTAGAAAGCCCCATTCAAATCTATATTTATGACTTTATTCCAGTCTTCAATGGAGACTACCGGCCAATTGCGTTCTCTAACATTGAGGCCTGCGCTGAATACACCTATGTCTATCTGCCCATATTGGTTCAATATCGAGTCGGCGACTGATAGAACAGCATCATTATCTGAAACGTCTAGAGGTTGTATCAAAACGTCCCCGGGGATTTTTGAGGCTACATTTTCCAGCACATCCTGTCTTCGCCCTGAAAGGACCACTTTGCAGCCGGCTTCCGCTAATTTTATGGCACCAGATTCCCCAATACCTGTCCCAGCCCCGGTTATCCAGGCTACTTGACCTTGAATATCTTCTAACATAGTTTTCTCCTTAATTACTATTTAATTGCGTTAATCAAGACTTTCTATAACTCCTTCTATAAAAAGAATACTTATCGCTTTCATACTATATTTTAATAACTGTTTTCTGGTGTTTTCATCAGCAGATGTTGAAAGGTCTTCCACGATTTTTCTTAGCGACTTTTCCCCGTCTATTTTCATCAATAGATTCGCCACTAAATTACTACATGGCACCCCTTCCTTTCGGTATGGTGTTGTTATAACTGTTCCCCACTCAAATTCTCCTTCTGCTAGAACTGGCTTTTTTTCTAGTTCTGCTTCTGGTGCTAGGCACGGTATTTTTTCCAAGATCGAATCTTGAATGGAAAGTAATTTTGCATTTCTATCCTCAGATTTTTTGTTGTGTAGGCTTATGGCAGACATGAATTCATTCGGTAATTCACCTCTCTCTAAAGCCACCCGTTCATATCCACGGACAGATTGTCCTGACACCGCTCTGATGAAGGAGACCCTGTCAGAAAAATAATTTTCCTCTTTAAATATTCGACGGGCTTCCCAGAAATATGAATCTACGCTTCTATTGCTGGAATAGAATAATAAGGCCAGGTCCCGAAAATGGTCATATTCTTGTCGAAATATGGTTTCGTATACTGATGCGCTTTCTTTGCCAAGAATCTTATCTTTTAAGTATGTAACAGCATATGCTGAAGCAAGTACACCTGACATCATAGCTAAGTGAACCCCCGAAGAAAATAAAGGATCTATAAAACATGCCGCATCTCCGGCTAATACCCAACCATCGCCGGCCATCTTCGAGGTTGTATATGACCAATCTTTTAATATTTTTGCATCACTTTTTAGCTCTGCTTCCGAAAGCATATCTGATGTTCTGTTGGTCAATGATAGTTGGTTTTTTAAGAACGTTATCGGATCGGTTTTCCGTAATTCCGCATTGCTCTCATTGGAATCTACTACCGCTCCTACACTTGTAATGTCGTCATTTAAGGGAATCGTCCAAACCCATCCATTTTCATAGGACTCAATAAATATATTGTTTTCGTCGGGGACGGGCAGTTTTTTCGCCCCTGCAAAATATCCATAAACCGCTAGGTTTTGAAAATTTTCATCCCATTGCCTCAAGTTTAAATTCCTCGCTAGAAGAGCGGACTGTCCGCTGGCATCTACTATGAATTTGGCAGGTTGGAAGTATTCCTGGCCGATTTTATTTGTGACCACAGCTCCTCTATTTGAATCATCTGTCAGTATCTTGGTTACCGATGACTCTTCTTCCACCAAAACACCGAGTTCTGCTGATCTTTTGAGTAGTATTTCATCAAATATAGGCCTTGAAACCTGATATGAATGAATATTCTGTTTATTGGTTTCAC
>VFFY01000174.1 GCA_009392675.1 SAR202 cluster bacterium
CCTGCTCTTTCCACTACAACCCAGTCTCCAATTCTCAGATCTTTGGATTCTATATAGTCCGCATTGTGCAAAGTTGCCTGTTTTATAATGACCCCTCCGACCTCCACGGGATCAAGTATGGCATAAGGGTTTATGCTTCCAGTTCTTCCTACATTTAACCTTATGTCTAAGAGTCTTGTTCGGGCCTGAACAGCCGGAAATTTATAAGCTGTCGCCCATCTCGGTTCCCTTCCTATAGTTCCTAAATGTTGTTGGTAATCCAGCCGGTTTACCTTCACAACGATTCCGTCACAGTCATAATCTAAGGATCCAAGGCTGTGGATCCAATTGGCATGGTATTCGATGACCTCTTGCGTATCTTTTGCTAAAACATTATTAGGGTTTATTTTGAACCCGAGGCTTTTCAGATAATTCAAGGTCTCAAGTTGTGTTTTGAGGCTGTGGTCACTATCAGTTTGTGCTAATGAATATATGAAAATATCGAGAGGTCTGCCAGCTGTCACATTGGAATCTAATTGTCGCAAGGAGCCGGCAGCGGTGTTTCGAGGATTAGCATAGGTTTGCAGTCCTTCCCGATCTCTACGCGCGTTAAATTTATCAAATTCAGATTTCGGGAAATAAACCTCACCCCTAACTTCAAGGGTTTGTGGAAATTCTCCTTGTAATTGTAATGGGATGCTATAGATGGTTTTAAGGTTTAAGGTTATATCCTCTCCTGCCATTCCATTTCCCCGCGTCGCACCTTGGATAAATAAACCATTCTCGTATCGTAACGATACTGCTAGTCCATCATATTTGAGTTCACAGACCATTTCAAAATTTGTATCATCTAACATGGCGTAGAGTCGGTGGTACCATGCTGTTAAATCATCATCTGAGAAGGCGTTGGAAAGGCTAAGCATCGGTATTTCATGCGATATTTCTGAAAATCCAATAAGTGGTTCCGCACCTACTCTTTGTGTGGGAGATTGATTTGTAATTAGATCTGGGAAGCTATTTTCTATGCCTCGTAGTTCTGACATCAATTTGTCATATTGACCATCTTCAATTTCAGGGATATTTTCGACGAAATATAGGTAATTATGACGGTCTATTGCCGTCCTTAAGTGGGCTATTCTATTTTCGGCTTCTTTTCTATCCATAAATCCCCGATCGGAGGTTTGGTTACTTCATAGTAACTTGATGGAAAAAAGTGCTCAAGGGCTCATACAGAAACATCACTTCCTTTTCCTCTGCTAGACTGCAAAATTAGCAGAAGATATACTCATTGAGGAGATAGGGTTATTTCTCCTTTAATTTTTGTTAAAACTAGAGGCCGACTAAGCACTTGCCGTACGCTCAAAATATTCAAGATTTTGTAAATCAATATTCCGCCCTACAAGCTATCGGGAATACACCATTGGTTAAACTGGATCTTCCGTGGGATATAGGTAATTCTTGTATCCACGCCAAGTTTGAACAGTTAAATCCGGGCGGGTCGATTAAAGATAGGCCGGTATTACGGATGCTAGCAGAAGCCGTAATTTCTGGAAAATTGAAGCAAGGCAAAACTATTCTTGATGCTACGTCGGGCAATGCCGGGATAGCATATGCGATGGTTGGAGCGATTTTGGGATTTCCGGTTGAGTTGGTGATGCCAGAAAATGCCAGTGAAGAAAGGAAAAAGAGATTAAAGGCCCATGGTGCCAATCTTATATTTACCGATGCACAGCTAGGATACGATGAAGCCTTATATGAGGTTAAAAGAAGATACGCTAAAAACCCCGATAAATATTTTTACTGTGACCAATATAGCAACAGCAGCAATCCATTGGCCCATTATGAAACTACGGCTGTAGAACTTTTGGAACAGGCTCCTTTTATTACCCATTTTGTTGGTGGGGTCGGCACTGGAGGAACTATTAGCGGTATTGGTCGAAGGTTGAAAGAAACGGATCCGTCAATACAGGTGATTTGTATAGACTTTGAAGAATGGCCTGGAGTGGAAGGACTAAAACCGTTAAGCGAGGGGCATATTATCCCTGAGACCTTTGATAGTTCTGTGGTAGATCGTATGATTAACGTGGATGTTGTAGAAGGATATGAAATATCCAATGAATTGGCAAAGAGGGGAATTTTCGTAGGTCAGTCATCGGGGGCTTATTTGCTTGGTGCCAAGCAAGTGGCGGAGGAAATCAGATCTGGCCATGTAGTGACTATTTTCAATGATATCGGTGAACGATATTTTTCAACTTCCATGTGGGGATGAGTTAAACGTTTTCTACGGTTTCAAATGTTTTGGCAGGATGTTTTTTCTGATTCCTATGCGAGTTACAGTCTAGAAAGATATTGTCCAGCAATGTCGATTCCAACCAATCCGCTATAGGCGTCTAGCAGTCTCGAAGTTAAAGGGCCTGGGACCATTACTGAATCTCCGATGTTAGCTCCGTTAATCGATGATACAGGACAGATGCAAAAGCTAGTTGAGGTAACGAAGGCTTCATCGGCAGTGTAGGCATCATACAAATCGATATCTGCTTCCCTAGTTTCAATACCGAGTTCTTGCGCAAGTTCAATAGTGGTAGATCTGCTGATACCTGCTAAGACAAACTGTTCCCTAGGGGTCACCACCACCCCATCTTTCACTATAAAAAAGTTGCTTCCCGGTCCCTCACAAAGATTTCCATTCATGTCTAAAAGAATTGGCCACCCATCTGGATTTTTGTCTTTCACTTCAAATTCTGCTTGAACAAGATTGGCGTAATTTTGTATTTTGGCTCTCGGGCTAAGAACCTCTGGAGGTGTTCTACGCACGGACGGGACAACTACGGGCATTCCGTCCCTATAATACTTTGCGCGTGCTTTAAAGGGGAGTGGGACAGTTTCTACTATTATTGTTGGAGTTTCTCCGTCTGGGCTAGATACTCCCCTAGAAACTCTTTGTGTGACCCAATAATCGTCGTCGTCGTTAATAAGGGGAAGATTAGTTTCAAGAATCTCCATAGTTATCCGAGCCATTTCAGTACGAGGCATTCCGGGATCCAGTCGAGCATACTTAAGAGAATTATAAAACCGATTAAGGTGTTCTTCTAGTTTGAAGATCCGATGTTTGAAGGTGCGGGTGGTATCAAATACGGAATATCCCTGTAGAAATCCTCGATCATGAATTGAGATGGAAGCGAGGCTTTCCTGTACTATTTTACCGTTTACATAAGCTACTCTTTCCGATACCATGATCAATCTCCAGTCGTGAATACACCCTTTTATAACGATGCCGTCATCAGATCACAGATCATACCGGCTGGTCCAGTTTTTTCCAAACATAACCAACTTAGATATCTAAGTTGGTTACTTCCAGAGCGTGAGTTTGGATGAAGTTTCTCCTCGGTGCAACTTCATCTCCCATCAGTACAGTAAAGGTATCATCTGCTATAACTGCATCAGTCACACCAACCTGCAACAACGTACGACTATCAGGATTCATAGTGGTGTTCCACAGCTGATCAGAGTTCATTTCACCCAAGCCTTTATAACGTTGGATATGAACATTTCTTTTTCCATCCAGTTGCCCAAGAACTTCTTCCCGTTCGGCATCTGTATAAACATACTGGTCTTTTCTCCCAACGGATATCTTGTACAGGGGAGGCTGAGCGATGTATAGGTGCCCGTGATGAATCAGCTCTGGCATGTGCCGGAAGAAAAAAGTCAGGAGTAGAGTACGTATGTGAGAGCCATCAACATCCGCATCACACATAATAATTACCCGGTGATATCTGAGTTTCTCAACATCGAAATCTTCATCAAGACCGGCCCCTATTGCTGTAATCATTGACCTGATGGCATCGTGTTCCACTATCTTATCTGCTCTAGCTTTTTCTACATTTAGGATTTTTCCCCACAGGGGTAGAATTGCTTGGAATCTTCTATTTCTGCCCATCTTTGCTGTACCGCCAGCTGAATCTCCTTCTACCAAGTAGATTTCACAAAGTGCCGGGTTTTTTTCGGAGCAATCAGCGAGTTTTCCTGGGAGGCCACCGCCATCCATAGCATTTTTACGGATAATTAACTCTCTGGCTTTTCTGGCAGCCTCTCTCGCCCGTTGTGAGGTCATGCATTTGTCGATAATTGCCTTTGCCTCTTTAGGATTGTCCTCTAGGAATATTTGTAAGGCCTCTCCTAATACGGTCTCCACCTGAGTTCTTGCTTCTGGATTTCCGAGTTTGTTTTTTGTCTGTCCCTCAAATTGAGGATCTTTCAGTTTGACACTAATTACGGCTGTGAGGCCTTCCCTTGTGTCCTCTCCGGCAAGATTAGGTTCATTATCTTTGATGAGTTTTGACTTCCTTCCAAAGTCATTTAACACTCGGGTTAGGGCTGACCTGAAACCGGTAACATGGGTCCCGCCATCTTCAGTGTTTATACAGTTTGCAAAGGCATATACGAACTCGCTGTAGGAATCGTTGTATTGAAGGGCAACCTCAACTTTGGTACCCTCGAAATCTTTTTCTACGTAGATAGGTTCCTCGTGAACTACACCTCTTTTTTGATTAAGGCCTCTAACAAAACTAGATATACCTCCATCAAAATAGTAGGTTACTTCGTTATTCGGCCACCGGTTGGAGTGCCAGTCACTTTTAAAAGAAATTTCCAGACCTTTATTAAGGTATGCCATTTCCTTGAACCTGTTGGAAAGAACGGCAAAATCAAAGACTAGGTCACCAAATATATCGGTGTCTGGCATGAATTCAATGGTGGTACCAGTTTCACTGTTTTTGCCATCCGGATCGTTTTCTGAGGTCATTTCAGTCTGAGTGATGCCCCTGGAATATTCTTGCCGAAATATCTTCTCTTCTCTATAAACGGAAACTTTTACCCATTCAGATAAAGCATTTACAACCGAGGCGCCGACTCCGTGTAATCCACCTGAAACCGCGTATGCTTTGCCTCCAAATTTTCCACCAGCATGCAGTGTGGTCATAACAGTTTCCACGGCGTTCATTCCTGTTGCTTGATGTTTATCGACGGGGATTCCACGTCCGTCATCAGTAACTAATATAGAGCCATCTTCCTGAATAGTTACATTTACTGAGCTAGAGTATCCGCCCATAAATTCATCAACGCTATTATCGACGATTTCGTATATTAGATGGTGAAGGCCTCTTTGATCCGTGCTTCCAATGTACATACCTGGTCTTTTGCGGACCGCTTCCATACCTTCAAGGACTTGAATATCACTTGCCGAATATTGATCGTCATTTTGGGGTTTCAAAGTTGCCATTTGCGAATCTCCCTAAAAAGAGCCTGTTGAGCCGATTATAGATCTGCTTGCACCTACGGATGCGTTCTTTGTAAAAATAGGGCGGAGGATTGCCGTCTCTGAGACGAATATGTGGGCACATATGCCCGGTATGAGTGGTTGATGTAGTAACCATGAGAAAGTCTCTAATTTCACGATTTTAATTCTAGCAGAATCATGATGGTTTACTCAAGCGTAATTTGTTCCTAATCTTAGCCAAAATATTTACCCGAATTTGGAGTATCTGCATTGCTATTGACTTAATTGATAAAATTGGTCTTCGCAGCCAACCTTTAAAGAGATAGTGAGCCTTGAGGAAATGTATTTTTATGCGGATGGAAAATGATTTATTAAAGGCCTGCTATTTTCAAAGAAAGCAGGCCTTATTTTTTGGTATGAAAATATGAACAATAGTATTACAGACATTCCAGGTATCGCGGTGGGGCATTGGACTAACCTAGAGGCCATAACGGGGTGTACAGCTATATTGTGCCCGACAGGCTCTTTGGGTGGAGTATCAGTTCGGGGGGCTTCACCTGGTACCAGAGAGACTGATGTACTAAGCCCGTCCAATCGTGTAGATGAAATTCATGCAATTATGCTTTCAGGAGGTAGTGCTTACGGTTTAGCAGCAGCAGATGGAGCAATGCGCTACTTAGAGGGAAAAGGAATTGGAGTAAAAGTAGGTGGTAGTGTAGTTCCTATAGTCCCATCAGCAATTTTATTCGATTTAGGAATAGGGGAAGGCAAAGTGCGCCCGGATTCAGAAAGCGGATATCATGCCTGTGTATTTGCTTCCCCAGATCCTGTAGAACAAGGGTGTGTCGGAGCTGGTACGGGTGCAACCGTGGGGAAAACCCAGGGACCAGAAAGATCCGTGAAAGGTGGACTAGGCTCAGCCAGCATTGATTTGGGTGAAGGTTTATTAGTGGGCGCACTGGTTGTTGTAAATGCTATAGGGAGTGTACATGACCCGGAAAATGGATCATTGATAGCTGGGCCTAGAGATAACAAATCTATGTCCAGTTCAATCGATGACTTAATATCTGGCAATTCCTTCAAATTGCCAGATATTAATGGAAATACCACCATCGGGGTTGTTGCAACTAACGCAAAATTGACCAAAGCTCAGGCTGCTCGAATGGCTGCCAGTTCGCATGATGGTTTGGCTTTGGCTATCAGACCATCTCATCTAATTGGTGATGGTGACACGATGTTCTCTATATCCACAGGAGAGCAAGGTGGTATCGACGGATATGGTGATATGAATCGCATTATCGCGGGAACTATTCAAACTGTGTCATCAGCGATACTGAATGCCATTAATTTTGCTGAAACTATGGGTGGGGTCCCTTCGGTCAAAGATTTGTAAGAGCAGAACATTCTGTAACATCAGAATCAATAATTTGTGTAGCTGTGAATGTCGGAACTGCCGGACTCATTGGTAACGTAATTTTAAAATAGAGATAATTTTTTGTCAGACTCTGGCTTTATAATGTCTGCTATTGTTCGATAAAAGGGTAATTTTAAAAGGTTAGGTTCTCATGCGCGTGTTGCTAACAAACGATGATGGAATACATTCTCCGGGACTGTGGGCGATAGCCAAGTCTTTGGAGAAAATAGCAGATCTTACTGTGGTTGTTCCAGACAGAGACCAGAGCGGCAAAGGCGCTTCCATGACTTTGTTACGTCCTTTAACAGTGGAGAAAATTGAGACCCCAAAAAACATGAAATGCCCCACATATACAGTGGATGGTACCCCAGGGGACTGTGTCATCCTGGCGTGTGAATCTTTGTGCCATGATCCTATTGACTTAATTGTTTCAGGAATAAACCAAGGTGCAAATATGGGGCTAGATGTTTTTAATTCGGGTACCTTTGGGGCAGCTTTACACGGATTTTTTCGGGGAATAAATTCTATTGCCTTATCTGTCTTTTATAAGCAGGACGTCATATATTCCCCTGCTGCCCTGATTGGGGCAGAAATAGCTAAAGTAATACACACCCAAAATTTCGGGCCACCAGTGCTGCTAAATGTGAATCTTCCAGCCTGTGACTTAAAAAATATTAAAGGTGTTGACCTAACGGAATTAGGGCCAAAGGCCTATCTAGAAAATGTCGAAACCGTAGAGAGTGGCAGAAGAACATTCCACTGGCTACGTCATAACAAACCCCTGGAAGTGGAACAACGAAAGGGAACTGATGTTTGGTCCATAAACCATGATAGGGCTTCAATCACCGTGGCTAATCCCTACCTAACGACTGATAATAAGACTGAATTAGGTCATTCAGTGTTGAAAAGTTCACTTGACCGTCTAGGCCTAGACGGAACGGACTAATTTTAAGAGGGACCGTATCCGGGAACTGTATGCTTTATCAGAAACTCTTCGTTCAAATTGAGACCCAATCCCGGTGCATCGGGAACGTATAAGTTTCCCTCTCGAATATCCAATGGCTTGTCTATTAGGCAGTCATATCCGCTTAGATCGTATCTTATGGTCTCTAATTTATAGAAATTCGGGATGGTCATAGATACCTGTGCACCGGCCATTATGTTAATGGGGCCACTAGCGTCATGCGGTGATACCGGTATGTAATATGCCTCAGCCATGGTAGCAATTTTTTTTAATTCTGATATTCCTCCAGTCCAAGTAACATCTGGCATTACATAATCTGCCAGGTTTTTTTCAAACACTGGTATGAACTCAAATCTAGTGTGGAGTCTTTCTCCTACACTGATCCTTACGTTGGTGCTGTCTCTCACTTGTTGTAAGGCGTGGTAACTTTCCACCGGAACGGGTTCTTCAAACCAATGTATATCGTATGCTGAAAGACGATTGGCTAGGTCTATCGCCGTAGGGACATTAAATTTTCCATGAGCGTCAATGAGTATCTCAATATCTGGACCAACTGCGTCTCGAATTTCTGCCGTAATTTGTTCGGCCCGATAGGCACCTTCTGGGCTAATTCCCCCATCTAAATACCCGATGTTCCCACCATTATAGCCATCCCATGAAGAGTGCATCATCGGGTCCATTTTGAAGGCAGTATGCCCTGATTCAACAATTTCCTTAGCATTTTCGATTGCCAGGGCAATGTCTTCGCCAGGTTCTGGTGGGTGGGTGTAGAGAGGTATTTCATTTCTAACTGACCCTCCTAAAAGTTGGTATATAGGCAGATTGACGAATTTACC
>VFFY01000175.1 GCA_009392675.1 SAR202 cluster bacterium
GGGCTGTAGTTTTGGATCACTATGTCACTGACACTTACTATTTCTTTGAACAATTCTTTACCTGTTGAATGTGTCAAATCTATAGCTATGCTTTTCTTGGCCCTGTTTACTTCATTGAATGTACTTACTTTGTTATATGCCCTGCCTTCTCCGTCGTCACCATGCATTGCAATGTTTCCAATAGCCCTGCCCCAAGGCAGTTCCACTTTGAGTATTTCAGCGCCCATGTGACCCAGTATTCGGGTTGCTACGGGGCCAGCAATAACATTAGTAAGGTCAGCAATCCTGATGTTAGATAACGGAGTTGGTTTTGGCATTTACAGAACACCTTTGGTTTTCAAATCAGTTATTTTTGAGGCACATATTTTTAGATCTTTTTCATATATCTCGTGATTATTTTGTCCCAGTATTGGGGCAGGTAATGCCTCCCAATCAGCTGTTTTTAGCCTAAATGGTGAAGTTGGGTACAGTATTTTACCGACTACTTCATGCTCTATTGGGGTAAAAAATTTTCTATGCTCGTTTTGGGGATCTAACATGGTTTCTTCAATTGACTGAACCATAGTAAAAGGGACCCGCACTTCTTGAGCGAGAGTCTGAATCTCCTCGCGAGTGTGGTCTTGTAACCATTCGGTTATAAGGCCGTCAATCTCATCAGCGTGTTCTCTCATTCTGCTCATAACCTCATCATCTGCTAATCGTTCGTTTCCCGTCAGGAAGCCTATCCCTTCTGGATTACTGGGAGAATAATGCACATGTACCCATCCATCCTTACAAGGCAATAGAGTAGAAGGATAGGCCGCTGTTGGTTCTCGAGTTATGAGTCTGGTACCAGCTCTAGTCGGGTCGGACCCGGTTTTATGATATGTTTGGAAATAAGCGACTCCGTCAAAGGTACTGGTTAGAGCCTCAGTTGCTGACACATCTATGTGGTCCCCATGGCCTGATAGTGACCTAGCAAGAAGTGCGGCTATTATGGACATGGAACCGGCCAAACCACATTGGTACTCTGCTTGCCTACCGCCAGCTTTCATTGGCTCTTTATCCTCGTCTCCAGTCAGGTGCATGTAGCCGCTCATGGCGTAAGACACAATGTCTGAGCCTTCAAAGTTGCTGTATGGGCCAAACTGGCCGAAATAGGTTAGAGAACACATTATCAACCCGGGATTTGATTTAGATAATTCTTCGTATCGAAATCCCATACGACTCATTAATCCCGGTTTGAAATTTTCAACTAGTATGTCCGATTCAGTGCACAGTTTTAGGAAAATATCTTTGGCTTCTGGATTCGTGACATCTAGGGTAATGCTTTTTTTACCGGCGTTAAGGTATAGATGTGGCGCACTCGTTTCTATATTCGGCTTGTTGTTAAAGAATGGACCGAAAGACCTGCATACATCACCAATCTCTGGTATTTCGACTTTAATAACATCGGCCCCGAGGTCTCTTAATACTTTGGTGCAATAACCTCCAGCGTAGCCACTACTAATATCTAATACTTTTATTCCGCTTAAAGCTGGTTCAGATTTTGCTGCGGTATTCATTAGCCTTCCAAAGAGATGCTTATTGTAGTAATTTTTATCACTGGTGCTAAATGATAATTAAATTCATCTGACATTATAATCCGAGTAAAGTTTTGAATTCGAGGAGGCCTACTAGTGGGTATTCATATTCCAAAATTTGGTTTGAACAGAAACGACACAAGCTCAATATCAGCTTTTGCCACTGATGTGGCAAGGGCAGAAGAAGTGGGTTGGGATTGCGCATTTCTTCCTGACTCTCAGTTACGCCGGCGAGATACCTATGTTTTGCTTTCAGCTGCGGCTCAGTCTACGTCGGAAATAACGATTGGGACATTGCTAGCGAACCCAGTAACTCGACACCCCTCGGTAACAGCCTCAAGTATAGCTACAGTGGCCGAACTGGCTCCCAATAGGACCATTTTGGCAATGGGTATAGGAGATACAGCGGTGCGGTTAGCTGGGCTACGCCCTGCACGAATTAAGGAGCTAGAAAATAGTGTTCACATGATGAAGGCGTTGTTAAACGGTGAACCTGTTGATGTAGGAGCAGTACAACCCGCCAGATTACCATTTCCCCAGGAAGTGCCAATATGGCTTGCAGCAGGGGGTCCTAAAACTTTGGAAATGGCAGGTTCTTGTGCAGATGGGGTCTTTATAAGAGTTGGAACCAATATTGGGAACATTGAAACCTCAGTTGAGAAAATAAGATTGGGTGCCTTAAAGTCGAACCACGATCCAAATTCAGTAAAAATCGGAGCGGTTTTCCACACGGTATTTTTTGAGGACGAAGAGTCGTCTCTCTTGATGGCTAAATCTATGGCTGCCGGATACTATGAATACTCGCCAATGTTGCTGGATAATATTGGTCTGAGCTGGGAAGGTCCTCACCCGGAAGAATTAAAAAAACAAGGAAAAGTTTGGCCTGATTTTCACCACGCACCTGATCTTATTGAAAGTGGGAGGGCGGTAGATTTTTTAAGTGAGAGGCATGCCGATGCCTTCTGCCTAAGAGGTAATGCTCCTCAAATTGCTAATCAGATAGTTCGAATTTTGAAGGAATGCAAGGAGCTAAACATTGAATTTGAATATGTTGTTTTGCAGCCAATACCTAACCCTCCGACACCAGATTTAGGTAAAGGATCATATATTGAGCGGGTTCCTGAACATATTCTTTCTATTGTAAAAAAATCTCTTCTTAAATGATCTACAAATCTTTATTTATGACCGTTAATCTACTGTTAATATATGACTGATTAGAAATTATGTGTATTTTATTACATCATATTTGACATATGTGTAAAATTGATGAAGAGTGTATGTATCAATATTTTAGAGAAACCCCTTTGATAGAAGAAAACATTAAATTGACTACACGTGCTTCTGAATGTTCGCATTGCGGAGGCAAAATGGTGTTGCGGTCTGAAGAAATCATTTGTTTGATGTGTGGTAAGACTAATTATTTACCAATCAAAACACTGGCGGCAATTCCCAGACCAGAATACAGGGAAGAATTCATTACATCCTTGGATAAGAAATCATTTATGATTAAGTATAAAATCATGAACCGTGCTTTGTTATCACGAGTGCCTGAAAAAGGTTCTGGTACGATCCAACCCTATGCTTCTTGTGTGAATATTTCAGGACCTATTCGAACGTTAACTGCCGCTCATTCGAGAGAAAACTTAAAAAAAGGGTTTTATCGGGCGACGGGTTTGAGATTGAAAGATTTAGAAGAGGCTTTGAGCTGAACCTTGGAATCGTGAAGCTTTTTTGCTAATCGCATCTAACATTCCTTTGAAAATGAGAGCATGTAGAGAGTAAAGTCCGTACCAATACATTAGACCGATGAAATTATCAGTTTCCATTCCAGCTGTTTGCCTAAGGGTACATTTATTCCCAGAAGGAATCACTTCAAATTGAAGCCAAGCTTTACCAGGAACCTTCATCTCAGCTTCTAGACGAACCAGCGTGTTTGGTATGTAATCAGATATTCTCCACCAGTCAAGAGCATCTCCAATGATGTAGTTTTGTGTATTTCTTCGAGTCCGGCGTATCCCGACTCCACCGACCAGCAAATCAATCCATCCTCTGGCTTTCCACAAAATATTCGCATAATATCAACCATTTCTACCTCGATATGAAGTTCATATATTTTAAGGAAATTTGGTTACCCAAATGATTGCGTCAAACACTAAGCAATGGAAGGTTATCCAAATTATTCCCGTCAATGTCACATAATTTTGGGACAGATTCACGTTAGGGAACTCAGTAAAACTAAAGGCCAATACCATACATATCAAAGAAGCAGCTGTTACCCACAATGATGTTACGGAGACAACCCACCAGATTTCATTCCTAGTATCAAGGTACTGCAATGTGGTTGGCATCCATACGGAGGCTGAGAACAAAAAGGCTGCGGCAAGGATGATGAAGGTATATTTTCCTAAGAACGAAGACTCATTTGCCCCATCTGAAATCGTCATTGTGTAGCAAAAAATGAGATAGCCTGCAGCAGCAAAAAACATAGATGAAGTAAATAAGGTTCTCCAATTTCCTACGATGCCTCCCCATAGGGCTGCTCGCTGGTCAGGATATAGATATAGTCCAGCACAATATGAACCCAAAACCGCTATCCCTCCCACTAGGTTCACTAGAAAGAATAAAGAAGTGTTTGTCATTCTAATTATCTCCTGATCATGCTCAGCTAGTCTTATATTCAACAATACATATAATTGTGTTATAGTACAA
>VFFY01000176.1 GCA_009392675.1 SAR202 cluster bacterium
ATGAATCCCTGTATAGCTGCTGGGTCAACCCAAGTGATGATGGGACGATTCGATATGGAAGAGTTTTTAGACTTAATCGAAACTCATCGAGTGACGAAGCTTTTCACCGTACCGCCAGTAGGATTAGGATTGAGTCAGTATCCAGGGGTGGCATCGAGGGACTTGTCATGCATCAAATTTGCCATGTTCGGAGCAGCACCCCTTTCTTCCGAATTACAGTTAAAAATATCTGAAGTTTTGAATTGCCCTGTTATTCAAGGATATGGAATGACTGAGTCATCTCCTGTAACGAATATAGATTTCACAGAACCGGATCTTCTAAAAGCCGGCTCAATTGGACCGGCCGTATCAGATACTGAAGAAAAAATAGTCGATGTTAAAGACCCTACTAAAGAATTGAACCCCGGGGAGATAGGAGAGTTGGTAATCAGGGGCCCCCAAGTCATGAAGGGATATTTCAATAACCCTGAAGCTACACAGGAAACTATTACGTCAGATGGATGGCTGCACACTGGTGACATAGGCAAAATGGATGAGGACGGCTACGTTTGGATCCTTGATAGGAAGAAAGAATTAATCAAATATAAAGGGTTCCAAGTACCACCGGCTGAGCTAGAAGGCTTGCTAATAGAACATCCAGAAATATCTGACGCAGCCGTGATTGGAAAACCAGATGAAGAATCCGGAGAGATTCCTAAAGCTTTCGTAGTCAAGACAAAAGGAAGTAATATCTCTGAAGATGCTGTTATGTCTTTCGTCTCATCAAAGGTAGCGACCTTTAAGTACGTTAGAGAAGTAGAATTTATCGATGCAATTCCTAAGAATGCATCCGGTAAGATTTTGAGGAGACTCTTAAAGGATCAGCAGGAGTAGATCGATATCTAAAATTTGGTGCCATATGTGTTGCATGTGTCGAATGACACTCCCTCTATAGCAGCACCTGTCAGATCAGCCATGGCCAAATTAGATCGTGAGAGATTAGCTCCCACAAGAGATGCTCCAGAAAGATTGGTTCTCCTTAAATCCCCATCGCTTAAATTGACCCGTGCAAGTATTGATCCTGAAACATTTGCCTCTAGCAATCCAATAGATTGCATGTCGGAATCAGTGAAATCGGAATTTTTCAGAATTGCCCAACGCAAATCCACGTTCTTTAAGTTAGCTCTCTTCAGTGAAGCCAGGGACAAGTCCGCTGCTCCCATATTTGAGTGACTCAAATTAGCTGAATTTAAAACCGCGCCAGTTAAGTCTGTGTATCTCATATCACATGAACTCATATCCACAGCGGAAAAATCTATACCTGACAGATTTGTTTCAGATAGATCTGACCCAGCTAAGGAATTTCCTGACGCAAGAACTATTTCCACCTCAGCCCGGTTCAATTTTTGCATAGACAAACACCAACCTATCTCTAAAACGGCTAGTTAACAATAACAAACAAGGTGTATTTTATTCGAACTGAGTCCATATAAGTGTAAACACCCGTGACTAAATCACTCATATGTAATCTAATATTAAGTGAGATTTTATTTAATGTCAGTAAAACTATACTCATATGCAAATTAAAAGAATCGGTCGATACCAACTTCTTGAGATCGTTGGGAAAGGCGGTCAAGGAACCGTTTATCGTGGACACGACCCTTCCACCGGTCAGATAGTTGCGGTCAAAATTCTTGCCGAAGAACACAGTGATGGTGACTTCCTCGAGAGGTTCCAGCGAGAAGCCTCAATTCTTGCATCCCTTGAACATCCACATGTTATAAAGGTGTTCGATCATGGTGAAGAAGAGGGTCGACATTATATAGTCACCGAATATGTCCCTGAGAACTTAGCTCGAATAATTGAGCAGGGTGACCCGCTTCCGCCAAGAAGAGCCTTAACAGTAGCGGCTCAAATCGCCTCGGCTCTTGCAGTAACACATGAAAATGGTGTGACCCACAGGGATGTTAAGCCAGCAAACGTTCTAATCTCTGATTCCGGCGACGTGAAATTAACTGATTTTGGAATCGCCACAGCTGATGTGATGAACACAGTGAGCACTCCTGATTCTACGGTTGGAACCCCACTGTATATGTCCCCCGAGCAAATTCAAAGCCGTGACATAGATGGCAGATCTGATATTTATTCACTTGGCTGTCTTCTTTACCAAATCCTTACCGGAACTCCTCCTTTTCAAGGAGAAAGTGCCTACGACATATTCAATGCCCATATGAACGGTGAGTACGAACCACTCTCTAACGTTATAGAAGACTGTCCAGAAGAACTAGATAATCTCCTCAGCAAAGCTTTAGAGAAAAGTCTAAACGACAGATTTCAATCCGCTAATGAATTCATGGACGCTATTGATGAGGTAGCAGATCAGCTTCCAGATACTGGTGATCAAACATTAGCAACCAGGGTTATGCCTAGGACAATAAGATCATTGTCTAGACGTAATTCTATTTGGAAAAGAAAAAACACATGGGCGACAGGAGTTGCCGCTGTAGCCATTTTGGCTATCATTGGATTCGCTGCCACCACAATGTTGGGAGGAGGGTCCGCCGTCGGCCTGGCAACAGGTGTAACAGATACAACAGAATCCTCTTTGGTGCCTCAAGCCCCAATCATAATACCTGAAGAACCCGAACTGGCCGCTGATCTACAAATCGCAGAAAATGTCGTTTTTTCTTCTGGCCCCAATCCTGACTACCTATACGCACAAATCTCGCTTCCAGCTGTTGCTGATGTAGGTCACCTATCCAATATCTCTGCCTCTACAAGAGACCTTGACGGTAATGAGGCAAAGTTGAACGTAGAAAGTGTAAAAACAGATGGATTAAGGGCGCCTCTAAACGTTATTTTCCTGAGAGCAATGGAAATAACCGTTGATGCGGGTGAAGTTGTTACAGACACTTTACCGGGCATAATTGAGTTCCAAGTCAAAAGACAATGGATAGAAGAATCCGGAATCCAAAAAAATGATATCGGCCTTTACCGGTTCAAAGATGAGTGGCAGATTTTGCCAACAATACATGAAGGTTCATTTATTGGATCTGAAGATTTATTTTACGAAAGGTTTTCAGCCAAAACTCCAGGGTTTTCTAGATTCGCCATAGGCCTAACCCTTCAAACTCAAGATGCTCAGTCTATTGAGCCTGACTCAAGCAAGGAAACTGCTTCCCCACAACAACCTTCAGCTGATCCGCTTATTCAACCTTCAAGGACCCAATCAGCCCACGAATTTCCTACTCCTACGCCCCTTGCAATAGCTGGTTTACAGACAACTGAAGTCCCAACACCAGAACCTCTGACGACCCAATCTGTG
>VFFY01000177.1 GCA_009392675.1 SAR202 cluster bacterium
CGGCATGCTGAGCAGATGGTTAGAGGAATAGCCTTGCTCCCCCATGGTGTTGGTAAGGAAATTCGCACCCTGGTTTTTTGCCAAGGAGATGCGATAGAGACTGCAAAACAGGCGGGTGCCGATCATGTTGGTAATGACGATGTTATAGCCGAGATAGAGAAGGGTTGGCTTGACTTTGATGTATCCATTGCCACACCCGACATGATGGGAAAGGTAAGTAAGTTAGGAAGAATTCTGGGACGGAAAGGCCTGATGCCTAACCCTAGAACAGGGACAGTAGTTTCGGTAGAAGACATACCTAGGGCAATAGAAGAGGCAAAGAAAGGCCGGATTGAGTTTAGATTGGACAAAAGTGCCTTGATTCATGTACCAATTGGGAAAGCTAGTTTTGATGAAGAGCAGTTGATGGAAAATTTAACTACCTTGGTTGACACTATACTTCGTAGTCGACCGTCGGGAGTAAAAGGACAGTTTTTAAGGTCTGCCTTTTTAACTTCAACAATGGGACCTAGCGTTTCCATAGATATTGCAGGGATTATGTCTCTTAGAGTAGAATAAGTTCGTTGCCACAGACTGCGGGCTCTGATTTTCAGATTAAAAATTAGCCTGCACAGGCGGGACGTCAGCAAATTTGCTGATTTAATTGACCCGGCTGTGGCCGGGTTTTTTTTTGGCCAAATGAAGTTTTAAACAATTGTTTTCGGAGATGGATATGCCTACTAACAGAAAGGCACAAGATGTAGATGCACTTAAGGAAGCTATGAAAGGCTGCACAATAGCCATAGCAACTGATTACTCGGGATTGAATGTATCAGAGATGAGTGCATTTAGAACAACTTTAAGAGAGAACGGGATCAAGTATAAAGTTGTTAAAAACACCCTATTTAAAATCGCTGCAGATCAGGCTGAAATGCCAGCTATTAAAGATCTTATCGAAGGCACGACGGCCATAGCCTTTGGCTACGGGGACGAGCAAGTTCCTGCCAAGATAATTACTAAATATGTCCAAGATTCGGGAGTAGAGTTAAAAATAAGGAACGCCTTGATTGGCGATCAAACTCTTTCCTCAGATCAACTGAAAGAGCTGGCCGCTTTACCTGGTAAAGAAGAATTAGCGGCGAAGTTGGTTGGGCAGTTGTACGGACAACTGGCCGGATTAGTTCATGTGTTGAATAACCCATTAGTTAGGTTGGCTAGGTCCTTGAATTCCCCGTCTAGTGGTTTGGTAAATGTGCTGAACAGCCGTGTTCAGCAGATTTCTTAGAAAGAAACGCAAATTAATAAATAATTAGGAGAGTATTAGTTATGGCTTTATCTAAAGATGAAATTCTAGAGGCTATAAAGGAATTACCCGTTATAGAGCTGGCTGGATTAGTCAAGGATCTTGAAGAGGAGTTTGGGGTCAGTGCCGCCGCGGCTGCACCTGTAGCAATTGCCGCAGCACCGACAGCCGGGGACTCAGAGGAGGCTGCTGAGGAGGAAAAAGATGCATTCACCATTAATCTCAAAGAGATTGGCGAGAATAAAATTAACGTCATCAAGGCAGTTAGAGCTGCTACATCGCTAGGATTAAAGGAAGCAAAAGACCTCGTAGAGAGTGCTCCTGTTGCGATTAAAGAAGGGGCTGGTAAAGAAGAGGCAGATAAACTAAAGAAAGAACTAGAAGAAGCTGGCGCCGTAGTAGAATTACTCTGAGACATATTGGATGTCGTAGATAGTTTTAACGGATAGTTGGGCGGATTTAGTTATATGGTATGTTTCTATCTACTTCTCTCAAGAATGGGATAGTCTGAGGCCCTTCAGGTAATACACACACCGTTCCGTTTCGATACTTCTCAGAAAGTAACTCTGACACTTTCTTGGAAACATCGTCAGCCGGGAGTAAATGGGCCTCAATAATTTGGTCTGTGGATAGGTTTCCTGACTTTAGATACACATCATTTTCCATTTGTATTGAGGCCTGTATTTGAACCTGCCATTGATCATGTTTTTGGTAGTCTGAGGCCTCAATCATATTAAGAAGTGACTGTGGTGATGCCTGTGATTTGAGGATTTCACCATAAGAACCATGATCTGGTATGCCATCTGAACACTCAGCAGCACATATAATGCTACCACCCTTTTTTACAATTTGGTGGGCAGCAGACATCCCTTTAACAGCCTGGTATAAGTTCATATCTAAAGGGTATCCACTGTTGGTGGTGACAACTATGTCAAATGGTTCGGGAACCTCTCTCATGGCGGTGGAATGAGCGAATTCACACGCCGCCTTATGAACCTGAAACATTTCTCCAGCATAGACACTCGTTATTTGATGATGTTTATTGATAGTCACATCCAAAGTGAAATCTGATGGGAACAGCGTGGCAATTTCTCTTATTGAATCGTGTATGGGGTTTCCATGGGTTATCCCCCATTTTGAATTGGGGTTGCTAATCATGTCGGAATCGTGAAGCTTCATAATGGTTTCAAACCCAGCCAATCCCGGGGCAATCATTTTTGGCCCGCCGCTGAATCCAGCAAAAAAATGAGGTTCCACAAATCCAGTGGTAATCTTGAAATCTGTTTCTATCCAATCGGTGTTTAGAAATATTGGGATATATTCTTTAGTGACTCCGACCTTCGTTAGATTGGCTTGACTGAAAGCATCGTGATTGACAATGTTATAACCTCCGCTCATAGGTAGTTCGCCCAACATGGAAAATAATTCAGAATGGGTGTTTTTACGATGAGTCCCAGTTGCAATAAAGATGGTTATGTTGGATGGATGGATATGTTTTAACTCATTTAAAATGACAGGTAAAATTATTTTGCTGGGCATAGGCCTGGTTATATCACAAACACTTATCCCTATTTTTTGTCCTGGCTCTATGGATTTTCGGAGAGGAGAGGTTCCGATTGGATTTCGGAGAGCTGTTTTGATAGCCCCTAGTTCATCTGGCAATCCCGGAATAAACTGAGGTTCAATTATTGAAGTTTGATCACTAGGGAGATCAATGGTTAGACCTGTTTTCCCATATGCTAAATCTATTTTCATACATAGGACTCAAACATATTATTTAGTTCTCAAAAGAGCTTCACAAAGATGTGCGGCGTCTACCAAATCGGGGATTGTTACGTACTCTCGCACTGTATGCATGCCATGGTCTGCCATGCCTACTACCACGGAGCTAATTCCATTCAGCCTAAACACATTGCCGTCGGTTCCGCCTCCTGATGGTTTCATACTTGGTTTTAATCCAAGGCCTTTCAGTGTTTCCTTGACTCTCATTGTGGCTGGATCATCGTCAGTCAAGGTATAAGTTTCAAATTCTACGTGTAAATGGTTATTTATTGTCGCATCTGGGAATAGTTTTTCTACTTCTTTTACGACGTCTGTTATTTGAACTCTTAATCCGTCTAAGTTTTCTATACTTGTACTACGAAATTCCCCGCGAATTGTAGTTGTCTCTGGTACCGCATTTCTGACCGTACCACCTTCAATAGTTCCCACATTCACCGTTGTATTCTCATCCAATCTCCCTTGTGGGAGTCGTGTGATAATTTCTGAGGCTATTTTAATAGAGGAAAGACCTTTTTCCGGCTCCACTCCTGCATGCGCAGCTCTGCCGGTGATTTCTATATCAAATCCCACATAGGTTGGGCTCGATGCGGTTATTTGGCTTACTGGTCCCTCTCCATCAAATACGATCGCTTCTTTGGCGGTTATCAAATTGAAGTCTAGGTTTCGAGCCCCTACCAGTCCTATTTCTTCTTCCCTGGTAAAAGCAAGTTCTACTGGATGGTATTCAACCCCGTCTTCCATAATCGATTCTAAAGCTTCAAGAATGGCTGATATTCCAGCCTTACAATCTCCACCCAAAATAGTGGTTCCGTCTGACACAATTCTGTCACCTTTCACTGATGGGTTTATTCCCCTTCCTGGCTCTACTGTGTCCAGATGGGCCGACAAGAGGATTGGATCTGGCCTTCCGTCCGACGCAACTAGGTTTCCATATGCGTCCCTCATTGTTTTGAAACCTAATGTTTCCAATCGGGAGGAAATATTGATAGCCATATTTTCCTCTTCCCCTGAAGGGCTATCAATTTTTGCTATATCGCAAAATGTTTGTACGAGTCGTTCTCTTCTAATCATGTTTAAGCTCTTATTTATACGTTGTTTTATACGGCAGCAATACTAATATATGTATTTAATATGGTCGATATTTGTTGGAAATAGGCATTCTACGATCTCTACCGAAATTCCGGGAAGTTATTTTGATACCTGGAGCTGATTGACGTCTTTTGTATTCATTTATGTCTACAAGTTTCAATATTTCAGCCACAGTACCAGGATCGAAGCCAATATTTAAGATCTCATCAATTCCAAGATCTTCTTCGATATATTTTTCCAAAATAGCATCCAATATACCGTAATCAGGTAGAGTATCTGAATCTTTTTGATTGGGTCTTAATTCCGCGCTAGGAGGTTTGGTTAAGACAGAATCGGGAATTAAATCGTATCCATGTTTCATATTAATATAGTGGCAAATTTCGTACACTTTACCTTTGGGTAAGTCTTTTATTACTGAGAATCCTCCTGCCATGTCCCCATAAATGGTTGCATACCCAACAGCCATTTCACTTTTGTTTCCGGTAGTTAATACGAGAAAACCAAATTTATTAGATAATGCCATCATTATATTGCCTCTGATTCTAGATTGGAGGTTTTCCTCGGCGACCCCCCATTCGGTTCCTTGAAATTGATCACTGAGACCTTTTTCCATGGATTGAAGAATTTCCTCAATTTGAATCGTGTCCATTCGTATTTCTAGATTGTCAGCTAGTTGTTTGGCGTCAACTTTGCTCCCCATGGAGGAAAATTTGGAAGGCAAAGATATTCCTCTCACATTTTCCGAGCCTAAAGCCTCTACTGCAATTGCGGCAACCAAGCTAGAATCAATACCTCCTGATAGAGCAATTAGAACCTTAGTGAATCCACATTTTCTTACGTAATCTCGTGTTCCTAGTACCAAAGCTCTGTAAATCTCTTCCTTCTGATCAATTATGTTAAATGTAGGTGATGAAACAATAGATGGACTCTCTCTTATGGTCCCTGGTAAGGTCACTTGTTTTATCTCGTTAATCGATTCCGGTATAGTACTAGGCTTATATGTTGGAAGATCAATTTCATAAATATATGTATTTTCTTCGAATTGATTCGCTCTCATGAGTATATTGCCTGTAGGGCCAACTATTAGGCTACCTCCATCAAATACAAGCTCATCTTGCCCGCCAACCATGTTTATATATGCGATGAAGATACCATTGCTTTTCGCTCTTTCGATCAAGATTTTTTCTCTTTGAGACCTTTTCCCCAAGCTGAAAGGGGAACCATTGATATTGATAATCAAAGATGCCCCGTTTTCACTCTGGATATCACTTGGCCCAGGTGAAAACCAAATATCTTCGCATACATTTACCCCGAACCTCACCTGGCCTAAATCATATACAGGGAAATCAGATCCCTCGGCGAAATAACGTTTTTCATCAAAGACTCCGTAATTCGGCAGATGTATCTTTTGATAGCTATCAACGATTTCATGTTTGCTGGCTATTGCTGCAGAGTTGTAAATTTTGTCTTCCACACGTTCTGCAAACCCGAATATAGCCGTTATTTCACCTGTAGATCGAGCTATTTTTTCGGCAGCATCCATGCTGTTTTTTATGAAATCGTGTTTAAGTAACAGATCTTCTGGCGGGTATCCAGTCACAGCCAATTCTGGGAAAGCGATAATGTCAATTTCTTCCTGCTCTGCTTTCTCTATATGGTGAATGATGAGGTCACTGTTATGACCTAAGTCACCGACTGTAGGGTTTATCTGTGCTAGTGCTAAACGTAGGGTAGCCAATTCTAGTATGGTCCATCAACATAAATTTAAATAAAATATACGGAAGCTATTCTACTGTAATCGGTGCTGACTTACGTTTTAGACTCTACGAATTTACGTATTCTATCTATGGCTTGGATTAGGTTTTCTGTTGAGTTTGCAAAGGATATTCTTATATGACCGGTGCCATATACACCAAATGATTCCCCCGCCAACACGGCTACACCGGCCTCCTCGAGAACCCTATTAGCAAATTCAGAGCTAATGATTCCGGTTCCCTCTATGTTTGGAAATGCATAAAAAGCACCTTTAGGTATAGCGCATGTTATACCGTCAATTTTATTTAATCCATCTACCACTATAGACCTTCTCTTTTTGAATTCTTCAACCATTAATATTGAATCTTCTTGAGGCCCTTCTGTTGCTTCAATAGCGGCTCTTTGAGTGAAACTGGCCGTGCATGACACACTGTTGGTCACTAACCGGGATATAGGTTCAACCAAATTATCTGGAAAGATACCGTAACCGATTCTCCAACCAGTCATAGCGTAAGTTTTAGAGTAACCGTCAAGTATTATGGTTCTATCTACCATGTCAGGAAAACTTGCGATACTGTGGTGCGTTCCTTCGTATAGGAAGCGTGAATATATTTCATCAGATAACACTGTAATGTCATTTTCCTTGGCTAGTTTCGACAAAGCTTCTAAATCTTTTTTGTCTACCACGCTTCCACAGGGGTTATTAGGAGAATTAACAATCAGCAGTTTTGTTTTTTCCGATATCTGAGTTTCCACCTCTTTGATGTTTAAATTGAAGGAGTTTTCCTCACCAAGTCTCACTGGTACCGCCGTCCCGCCGCAAAATTTAATCATAGATTCATAAATCGGGAACCCGGGGTTTGGGTAAAGCACTTCATCCCCACTTTCTATCATGGCCAGCATTATGAAAAACATGATTGGCTTGCCACCTGGGGTGACAATCACGTTTTCCTTTTTAACGCTTATATTCCTGCTTTTGGATATATCTTTTGCTATAGATTCTTTTAAATCATCGTATCCGGGAGAAGGGTTATATGAGGTAAACCCGTCGGATAAAGCCTGCTTGCCGGCCTCTACGATGTTGGTGGGGGTATCAAAATCGGGTTCCCCGATTTCGAGATGTATGATGTGTCTTCCTTTGGCTTCTAACTGTTGGGCTTTTGCTAGTACTTCGAATGCTGTTTCTGTTCCGAGACGACTCATTCGCTGAGCTAATTTCATATGGGGTGGAATCTCCATTACGACAGTTAGATACGATCAGTATACAACGACTCAAATAGTATACAACGACTCAAAGGTTACTACTACAATGAGCTTATCGACCTAATCATATGACATTATTTGATATCCTAGATCAGGTATCGAATATATATCATGTCAGGAGGACTAAATGGACGTTTATTTGGGAGTCCCACGAGGCTTTTGTGCCGGAGTGGTTCGCGCAATAGATATTGTCGAACTGGCCCTTGAAAAATATGGGCCTCCTATATATGTGAAACATCAAATAGTTCATAATCCACATGTTGTGAATGGTTTAGAATCCAAAGGTGCCATAACAGTCGAAAATGTAGATGAAATACCAATAGGGTCGAAGGTTGTTTTTTCGGCCCACGGTTCTCCTCCTGAAGATTTCAAGAAGGCAAAAGAACAGGGATTACAGGTTTTGGATGCAACCTGCCCTCTTGTTATTAAGGTTCATAACGAAGCAAAAAAATACAAACGGGAGGGGAGAAAAATCATATTGGTTGGACACAAAGGCCACCAGGAAGTTAAAGGAACTACCGGCCAAACGGACATGGCAATTGTGGATGATAGAGAGGAATTTGTATCTCCTGAATGGGATAATTCTATCCCGGTGGCCGTCTTGACCCAGACCACACTTTCTGTAGACGATACTGAAAATTCAATACGCAATATTCAAAAATCGTTTAGTGATGTATTGGTTAGAAATGACCTTTGTTATGCCACTACAAACAGGCAAATGGCAGTAAAAGAAATTGCTAATCATGTCGACGTATTTTTGGTGGTGGGCGCCCAAAATAGTTCTAATTGTAATCGTTTAAAAGAGGTTGCGGAATTGAATGGAATCCCTGCTTTTTTGATTAATAGTGTAGAAGAACTTGATCCTAAATGGATCGCAACCGCGGTAAACGTAGGCATAACGTCCGGTGCATCTACTCCGGATTCATTGGTGAGGGGCATTATTGATTTCATTAATCCTGACAAAGTAATTGAAATGGGGGGCGAAGAAGAAAATATAACTTTCACCTTGCCCAAAGAATTAAGGGATATAAAGGACGCATAAATTGGAGATAAGAATTGAAAGCCTGATTCCCGGAGCCCGAGAGGCTGAGGGAGTCGTGGTGGTGATCGATGTTTTTCGTTGTTTCACTACAGAGGCAGTAGCTTTTGCAAATGGCGCAAAGGAAATCATTTTGGTTGCTGAAATAGAAGAGGCTTTTGACTTGAAACGTAAAGGTGTGGGGGATATTTTGATGGGCGAAGTTGGAGGTAAAAGGCCGGATGGATTTGATTACGGAAATTCCCCTTTTGAATTAAAAGATGTGGATCTGACCGGCAAAACAATTATCCAATCTACAAGGGCGGGAACGGTAGGTGTCACAGCGGCTTCTAACGCAGATATTATCTATGGAGGTTCATTTGCTGTAGCAGATGCTACTGTAACTAACATCCTTTCGGCAAAACCAGAGATAGTCACCTTGGTGGCAATGGGTTTGGAAGGCAGGATAAGAGCAGATGAAGATGAACAATGTGCTCTTTATTTACGGAATACCATGCAAGGCAGAACCCCGGATCATAATGCTGTAAGATCATTGGTTATATCCGGTGAAGAGTCACAGAAATACGAAATTCCTAAATATCCTCAGTGGCCGATTGAAGATCGTGAAATGGCCTTGGATATAAATTCACATGAATTTGCTCTTATGATTAGTAAAGAAGACGGCTATTTCGTATCTAGGCCTGAAAATATAGTAAATAACGGGAGTCTCTAATGAACTATAGAAAATTAGGAAAATCTGGGTTGGAGGTTTCTGTCATCGGTCTCGGGGCTAATAATTTTGGAGGTAGGTTAGATTACGAGAGTTCGGATTCTGTTATCAGCCAATTATTTGATGTTGGAATCAATTTGATTGATACTTCAAATAGTTACGGCAGTACCTTGTCAGAGGAATATATAGGCAGGTCCCTTGAAGGTCGACGTGAGAAAGCCGTAATAGCTACCAAGGTTTCAAGTCGTATGTCTGAAGGCCCCAACCAAGCTGGCAATTCCAGAAAACATATAATAGAGCAACTTGAAAATAGCTTAGATCGCCTGCGCACCGATTATATAGATTTGTACCAAATTCACTGGTGGGACTCAAGTACGCCCATAGAAGAGACCTTGAGAGCCTTGGATGATTTGGTAACACAAGGCAAAATAAGGTATTTTGGCTGTTCAAATTTTTCTGCATGGCAGGTTTGTGAGTCTGTGTGGACTTCCAAAGAGCTCGGAATCCAGACTTTTATAAGTGCACAGCCACATTACAGTATGCTGGAAAGAAATGTGGAGCATGAACTGATTCCTTTTTGTGGAAAATACGGGGTCGGAATTCTTCCATATTTCCCGCTAGCCAATGGGTTTCTGACAGGGAAATACAGAAAAAACTCTCCACCTCCAGCAGGATCCAGATTGGAATCTGACAATAAGGGATTGTTTACTGAGGATAATTATGCGTTACTTGAGAAGTTGATTAGTTTTTCCAAAGAGAGAGGTAAAACTGTTTTGGATTTGGCGTTCGCCTGGCTGCTTTATAACGGTGATATTAGTTCAGTAATAGCTGGTGCAACCAAACCTGAACAGGTTATCTCTAACGCTGCCGCTGCAGATTGGCAGTTGACTGACAAGGAATATGAAGAGGTTAACCAATATCTTCCTTAAGTTATATTAGGGTTGGTTTGCCAGAGTTTGGAGTTACCTCAAAAACATTGAGGGCACATGCCAGCATCCCATAATAACCGATGGCGGCCGTTAATTCTGTGACGCCTTGTTCTCCATATTTGGAAACAGCCTGATCAAACGTTTCTTGGTCCACTTTTTTATCATTTATTAATTGTCTTGCATACCGTATTACCAGGGAATAGTTGGGGGCAACCTTGTTTGTGGAAGCTCTTTCATTTATGACGTCTACAACTTCTTGGGTTACACCCGCCTCCATGGCTATTGGTACATGAGCTGCCCATTCGTAGTTACAATTCATTTCCCGGGCAGCTGTAATGATCGCAACCTCCCTCTCATCGTCCTCAAGTAAAGATTCAAAGCGTATGTACGCCCCAAGATGCGCCGCTCTTCCGGCAATCTCTGGGCTGTGCAGTAGCACTGAGAATGGGCCACTTATTCTCCCTCTGGAAGAAGCTATGGAGTCAAATATTTCATGATGTTCTTCTGACACTTCGTTTTTTGATGTTATTTGCTTGATCCTAGCCATATTATTTACCTCTAAATTCCTTTTTAGAATTTATCTTTCTTAAAATTACACATCCGGCAATTATCATCACCGACATAATTGATGTTATGAGTGCAGTACTCGATATCCCTGATATAAACTTTGAAATCGCTATTTTTCCAATGCTCGTGACTTGCTGAAGCACCAATGATTCCGTGGCCAAGAATTGAGGTGCGATTTGTCCGCTAGTTTGTGATGCGATTTGATCTATTTGTACATGAATGATTGGCTCTGCTACAGACGAGTAAATCGGACCCCAGATTACATAGACCAGAAATGATGCAATTAACATGGCTATAGCAGCCCACATGAGTCTCTGATTCCATCCTCGCCCACCTAAAAACCCCACTAGAGCTGCTATTAGAATAGTAGGTATGTAAACTGCCAAATTAAACATGTGTACTAACTTCAGTATGTCTCGAAGTTGGTCAAGCATTGATAGTGTTTGGCCACCATCGGCAGTTATTGTTTCAATATGAACCCTAAAATCTTGATCGTTATATTGAATTCCCTTTGATAGAGAATTTCTAACAGCAGTAACCTGATTCCAAGAATTGTCACCTGCACCTTGTTTGATAAGGTTTTCCAAATCAGTTTCTCTGAAGGTATAGCCTTCTCGCATAATGGTTCTACCTTGATCAAAAGAATCCAATACCTTTGGGGGAACTACCTGCCTCAAGGAGTTTTGGTCAAATTCGATTAAGTTAGGAATTGTATTGATAATCTGGGGTCTTACCGCTGATATAACTGTGGTTATGTATGCTTTGGTATAACTTTGCATTTGTCGTTTAAGGGCTGGGTCCGCTGGGTAGCATGATGGGAGCCCTCCAACGGGATTGCTCAGTATATTGGCGACTTCATCAGCGTCACAATCGGGTAAGTTGTCCAATTTGTCGTTTAATTTTTGACCTGCGAGGGCCATCAAATCACTCACTGCCTCTTCTTTATTTGGCTCTATGTCAATTGAGATAGAAAATTCATCAGTTCTCCCGACCAAATAAGGGGTGGCATTATCAAGTATTGATTCAGTTGTTTTTTGCATCCAGGAAGGTGGGGCTGTCTTTTTTATTATTGCTGATATTTCCTCGTCAGTAATTTCTACACCGTAGGGCAATTTTGCAGCATTACCTATTGAAGAGGATATATTTGGAGCAATTGAGCCTTCAAATAATGCTTCATAAGCGTTAGCCTCAGCCATTAAAAATTTGACTTCCGCGACTGCTACTTCAACCCGATCATCTACAGTTAGCACGATCGCGAAAGTATCTTTAGCTCCTACTGCGTAAGGAACCACTTCACCAAGGACGGAATCTATTTGCCCGGTGAGCCACGCCTTAGATATTATTTTTTGGATCGAACCCATTAGTTGGTCCTCATTAACAGAGACGTCAAAAGGCAATTCGTTTTTTGACGCTTGAGACACAACTGGGCGAACTTGATTTTCCATGACAAGTTTATAAAGATCACTTTCATTTAATATAAAAGTTATTTGATTAGATGCTGCTTGGACTCTTTCATCTATTGGTATCGAAATGGTGAATTCGTCACTCCTTCCAGTTACGTAGTCACCAACCCCTGTGACAGCGGATTCAAAATTGGTTTGCAACCACTCGGGTGGGATAATTTCGTTTATCGAGGTGATGATAATTTCATCGGATAATCCGCTCTGCTCGATAATAGGGTTACTATTTGCTTTCCGCACGTCTTTTAGTGCTGTTTTCGGCAAATCAGTTAAGAGAAATTGGTAGATGTCAGACTCTGCTAAAGTTTCCAGGTAAAAAGATGGATTGATGAGATTGGAAGCTGTCTGCTGGGCTAGAACACCAACTTGAAAGGTGACGAAGGCCATGATTATGAAAGGCAATGCAATTATTCTACGTACCCAAATCATTGCAACTCCATTGCTAACAAAGTTTGAATCAGGAAACTAAATCAGCATAAATAGAACTCTGATATTTAGTTTTTGTGGCTCACGGCCACGGCTATCTAGTAACTTCAACCAACTCCATGGAATCCTACTTCTACATTATCTCCAGTGACCATAACTGGAGTTATTCTTTCTCCCCCAGTTAATTCTTCTACTTTTTCCCAGAGTTCCGGATTTAGAGCCAGATTTATTTCTTCGAAATCTAGTGCCAAATCTATAAGTTCTTCTTTTAAGGCGTCTGAATAAGTACAGTCCGGGCTAGTGTATAGAACTATAGTCTCTGACATAAAACACCTCTGATGTTAGTCGTAATTTGTTTTGTCGGCCGAATTATATTACTAAATCGGTTGTCGTGGTTTGTTATTTAGGGGTGGCGGAATTTTATCGGCCATAATTTTATAACAAATTCCTCTAATATATGCCCATACTCGATCGCTCCTAGTACGCGGCTGTCCAAATTTCCTGACAATCGATTATCTGACAGAACAATTACTGAATCATCTCCCAGAGTCCAATCAAATGTCTCCTCAATGTCCATCGTTTTGGGTAACCCTTCTATATATGGTTCCTTTAAACTTTCCCCGTTTAGGTAGATAGATCCTTCCTTAATTTTTAAACGATCATGCTTTATTGCGATCACTCTTTTTATTAATGTATCCGTGAAGTTTGTTGGATTCCTGAATGTCACGATCTGGCTCCGGTAGGGAAATCTAAAAGTTTTCGTTAATATCAAAACATTATTGGTTAATGTTGGTTCCATACTGCGATTTTTCACCCTTCTAATATGAAACATAGAACCTTTGCAATCCTCATTTGATGTCTTGTTGCCTTGGACAGTAATTTTCTGTATCTTAACAGTCAGAAACTGGTCGATGGGTTTCTGATATAAATTAAAGTTTTGGGCCTTGGAGAGCAAGGTCAGTTTTAAGGAAGGTTGTTTATGAAAATCATTTCAAGACTCTTTGGAGATGTACAAGCCCACTGTGATGTTCCGTGTGGTATATATGACCCAATTAGTGCGAAGATAGCTGCGCAGACGGTTCTGAAAATGGCGATAAGACTTGAGGCCGTGGACTTTTCTGGCGGTGCTTCAGATCCCGGTATGCCTAATTCAGTAGCACGATACGTGGCGGTTAAAGAAGAGCATGCTCAGGGAGTTAAAAACGAACTTAATATTCTTTGGTCAGACTATTTCAAACCGGAGCATCTTTCTGATTATCCAAATCTCCACGAACTGTTCTGGAACGCGGACAAACTAGCGGGTGCCAATAAGCAAGGGGTAAGTTCATCTTCAGCGAAGGAATTGGTTGATGCAGTGGATGGAATTGCTAAGATCTTTTGGGCTACAAAAGGAGTCGACTATAGCGACCCTAATGCTGACGTTCGGTTTGGCGCATAGATAGTTCTGTTCTAAAAAACATATGGTGTCTATTTGAATAGACACCATATGTTTTAGTTACGATTTGTAGTCTTCACGGGGTGGACTGAAAATATCCAAGGCCCTTGCAGGTTTAGATCCCGCCACAACCCTGTGTTCTATACCACCCGGGATAATGTAATACTCGCCCTCTTTCACCTTTTTGGACTCAGTCCCAATCGTGAATTCGAACTCTCCTTCAAGTACCATACCGGCTTGTTCGTTGGTATGGCTGTGCAAAGGAACTTCGGAACCAGGATCCAGTTCGACAAGACTCATCATTATCTTATCTCCCCACATTGTTTTTAACTTCACTCCAGGTGCAAGTTCTCGCTGATTAGCATCTTCGGCGCTATAGAAATATTTCATAAAATTCCCTTTTCTGAGTTATTATTCATTTTCTGGCTCTAGCATCTTGCAATGAAAGGCAAGAAGCTATCATGTCATTGATCGGAGTGGGAATGCCAAGATTTTCCCCCTTCCGACTAACCGCACCATTTATTGCGTTAATTTCCATGGGCCTACCGGCTAATAGGTCTTGATGCATCGACGATACTAGATCATTTTTATGAGTTTGCAGGTAGTCAATCGTATTTTGGGCAGTATCCTCAGAAAAATTTGGAACTACTTTAGATGCCACTGAAGCCGTTTCACTCACAAGGTCTCTGGTGATAGTTCGTGTTAAAGGATTGTCCATTACTTCCTTAAAAGTGGATTTGGTTATGCATGTCATACCGCTCAAAGCGCTAATGAATACCAATTTTTGCCAAAGATCATCATAAATATTTTCTGAAACTGTGAAATCAATATTGGAGCCTTCAAACATCTTTGAAAGTTCTTTTATGCGGTCTTCTTGTAGGTCTGATTGTTTGCCGAAAGTTATACGACATCCGCCTCCGTGTTCCACTATTTCTCCGGGATCGCCTTTGGAAGCTTCGACATAGGCCGCTCCTAGAACGACTTTTTCACTACCAAACTTTTGGCTTAAAAATTCCCCACTTCCCAAGCCGTTTTGCAAGGTCAAGACGGTAGTATTATCTGAAATTGAACTGGCAATGATTTCACTGGCCTCGTCATTCTGATACTCCTTTACACAAAAAATAACCAGATCAGCTTGGTATTCCGCAGGGGGCTCCCTGTAAGCTTTAGACAAGCACACATAATTTCCGCTGGTGACACTTTTTATGGAAAGACCAGATTTTTGAATTTTTCGTAAATGCTCTCCTCGAGCCACAAACGTGACCTCATTAGAGGTGGACAAAACTGAGCCAAAGTAACCACCTACAGCTCCAGCAGCCATTATCAAAATATTCATGCGACCTCCTACCATGGATGACGGAAATTATGTTGATAGTGTACACATAAATTCAGCTTTATCGAGGACTAATTTTGCTTGTGTTAGACTGCACCAAAATAAGATTAGTTGTCTAGGAGATAGAATATGAAATTCGGACTTCTGTATGAAATGCAGCGTCCTCACAACGACTTTCAAGTTGATTATTCATCTTTAATTGATGAAACTATCGAACAGTGTCAGTTGGCCGATGA
>VFFY01000178.1 GCA_009392675.1 SAR202 cluster bacterium
CAGCTGCAGCTGGTGGGCTATCACCGGTTCTGGAGGAGGAACAAACAAATGAAGTCGATAGAAATGACAGCGAAGACAGTGGAAGAGGCGATAGAAATCGCCCTAAAAGAACTAGACGCAGACCGCGTAGAGGTAGAAATAGACGTCATTAGCAGAGGTAAATCCGGTATTTTAGGAATTGGCAGTGAATTGGCCTCTGTCAGAGTTACCAAAGTTGATGGAACTTCAGATGTTTTAGACTCAGCTAATGAAGTCATAAAAAATCTTGTGTCTCACATGGATGTGGACGTCGTGGTCAATTTAAAAGAGGCTGATAATGAAGAGACTGGAGGACCAGTCTTTGAGATAGAAGGGGATGATTCTGGGTTACTTATCGGTCGCAAAGGTGAGACTCTTAGGTCTCTTCAATTCCTGACAAGGTTTATTGTGGGAAGGCAAACGGGGGAAAGGGCGAATATCTCTCTTGATGTTGAAGGTTATGATGAAAGAAGAAAGCAATCTTTGGCTAACCTAGCCAGCAGGGTGGCTCAGCGAGTTGTAAAGACGGGAAGATCAATTGAATTAGAGCCTATGTCAGCGAGGGAGAGAAGGTTGGTTCACATTGCGCTAGCTGAAAATTCAGAGGTGTATACTGAGAGCTCGGGTGAAGGGCGTGACAGGAAGGTGGTAGTTATACCGTCATAATACTCAGAATCTAGGATTTCTATGCTTATTTTTGGATAGACAATCTTGAGCTTCCCTAGTATGTCGTTCCTTGCCTGTAAATTTTCTAGTAATATAATGGGTCAGATAGTCAATACTTGGATCCGATACTATGCAGCAGCCCGGCAATCTTAATGCCTCATTGGAAAAAGTGGCCAAGGTGTCATTTTATGTTTTTATTGGGGTGATTGTGTGCTTTGGATTATATCTTGTCAGAGGAGCCCTGTTTCCCTTGGTATTGGGAATAGTTTTAACTTATATACTTAACCCCTTTGTCAATTTTTTCGAACAATTTATCCCATTAAAAAGTACCAGGCCCAAACTAGCCCGAGCCTGTTCGATAACAATAGTCACTTTCATTGCTCTTTTAATAACCGTAGGATGCTTATTGCTTGTGATACCTCCAATGTTTAAGCAATCAAGCGAGCTGGTTACTAACATACCTAGTCTTATTACCGACGCGAGAACCACGGTGGAGAGCTGGAATAAGGAATATGCCTCGAATATTCCGGAAGAGATCCGGGTGGAAATCGATCGATTATTGGAAAATGGCGGACAGATATTACTAGGAGCATTTAGCGGACTTGTTGGTAGAACTGCAGTCGCAGCGGTTCATGCTTTGACTTTGGTAGTAGGACTTGTGGTGTTGCCCTTATTTGTTTTTTATTTCTTGAAAGATAGGGAAACAGTTAGAGAATCGTTCGTTGAGGTATTTCCTACAGATACCCAGATCCATGTCGTGTATGTATTAAGAATTTTAAACCGAATTATTGGTGCATATGTTAGGGCCCAATTCACCTTAGCAGCCGTGGTATGGGTCTTTATCTCTATTGGCTTAATGCTTTTGGGTGTGAAGTATGCAGTTCTTTTGGGAGCTGTGGCCGGTATATTTGAGTTAGTCCCAATTGTAGGGGCCTGGCTTGCCGTTATTCCTACTATAATTGTGGTTCTATCCACTTCCCCAGAAAAAATCGTTTGGGTGTTGCTCTTATATTTGGGTGTGCAACTTTTTCAGGGTGCGATTATAGTTCCTCGAGTTCAAAGTTTTGCGATGAAATTGCATCCCTTGATGATATTGATATCTATCGTGGTTGGTAGTGAGATAGCAGGTCTTTGGGGAGTGGTATTGGGTCCACCGGTTGCCGCCTCCATAAAGGAATTATTAATATATTTTAGCAATCCGCCAAGGTATGGCATTTCGATGGAAGAGGATGAGGCTTTAGAAAAGGAATTAGAGAATTGATTTTGTCTTTAGTGGAGGACTTTCATAGTTGGGTAATATGGTGAAACTACAATCTTTTAATGAAGAAAAGATACAACTTATCAACCTGAAATCGGCAGGTAAGAATGATGACCCGTGTCGTGAGCTTATGTGGTCATTGGAAGATGCAATAAACGAGCTAAATGCCAAAGACTCTGTGGCAGTGGTCTTGATCAACATACCTGACATTAAATTGAGATGTGATTGGCACTTCGAAAATGACGGAACCAAATCCTTAAGTGATTTTATATCTAACATAAAGTTTCCTACCATCGGAATTATTGAATCCGCAGCTCATGGAACAGTTCTCGAGTTATTTTTATGCTGCGACATTAGAGTCGCCGACAAAGCGAGTAAATTTTCAATGTCTCAGGTGTTAGCAGGCCACACCCCTGTGGAGGGTGGGACGCAAAGATTGCCAAGGATAGTAGGAGTAGGTAGAGCAATGGATTTATTATTGACAGGGAGAGTTTTCTCCGCCGCTGAGGCTCTTGAAATTGGAGTGGTGCAATACCTTCACTCGGAAGATGTACAAGATAATGCCGTTGAGCTAGCCTCTAAAATAGCATCTCATGGTCCTATCGCGGCTCAGTATCTGAAAGAGGCGATAGTGGATGGGTCTGATATGACCTTGGATCAAGGATTAAGACTGGAGACTGATCTTAATGTGATTTTGCAAAGCACTTTTGATAGAAAAGAAGGGATAGATTCATTTTTGGAGAAAAAGGAACCTAGGTATGAAGGCCGCTGAAGGTGAACCAAAGCGGTGCTACCAATGAAAGAAGAGACAGTTATGTACCACTCTATCAACGGTGTTGCCCATATAACTTTGAACAGACCAGATCAAATAAACGCCTTTAATATAGAAATGCGCGATTCGCTTTTTCAAACGTTAGAATTGTTTCGGGATGATACGGAATCCAAAGTTGCGATTATCAGTGGGGCAGGTGATAGAGGGTTTTGCGCTGGTGCTGATTTGACAGAATTTGGTACTGCTCCATCTCAAGTAATTGCGCGAGCAGTCAGGTGGGAGAGAGACTTGTGGGGCTTATTTCTGTCTATTCAAAAGCCGCTAATTGCCCAGCTTCACGGATACATTATCGGATCTGGTATTGAAATTGCGGCTTTATGCGACATTAGGATAGCAGCTGATAACTCAATTTTTAGAATGCCTGAAGTGGCATTGGGAATGATTCCTGCTGCTGGTGGTACTCAAACTTTACGTAATCTTGTTGGACTTGATAGGGCCATGGACATGATAATGACCAATAGGGTAGTGAAAGCTAGGGAAGCAATAAAGATTCGTCTTGTTGACCGTGTTGTTTCAGGGGAGATCCTGAATAGCTCTGCAGAAGTAATTGCTGACGGATTAACTAAAATAGAGCCAGAATTGTTGGCTTCTATAAAATCATCTGTTATGAGGGGATTGGATCTTGGCCTAGAGCGCGGAATCCAACATGAGAAACGTAACTCGTATCACATTGCAAAAAATAATTGATTCATGGCTGCCCGGCCAGGATTCGAACCTGGGTCGAAGGAGTCAAAGTCCTTAGTGCTACCACTACACCACCGGGCAACGACACAATAAGACACTCACAAATATTAAGTATATCCCAATAAATATGACTCAAGTAAAATTTTCCCTCGTATATACTTGCTCTCTGCTTTCACTAGGGTTTTCCCCAATGACTGTATAATTTTTGGATTTCTTATGATTTTTTTAATACCTTACAAGTAAGGTATTCAGAATAATTTTTTAGACATTAGTGAACAAGTCGCCATTCTTGATTCAATTGATTGTAGGATCGCAAAATTTTTAATGTAAAACAGGAGGCTTTTTTTGGTAACTGAAGGCAATGAATTTAAAGGTATCATTGAAAAAATAAAGGACAATGTCCAAAAAGTTATTGTCGGTAAGTCGGACGCTATAGACCTGGTATTAATTTCTATATTGTGTCACGGGCATATTCTTCTTGAGGATGTGCCAGGTTCGGGCAAAACCACCCTCGCAAGGGCAGTATCTTCGTCTTTGGATTGCACTTTCGGAAGGATTCAATTTACTCCTGACTTGATGCCATCCGATGTCCTCGGGGTTAATTGGTTCAATCAAAAATCCAGTGAATTCGAATTTCAAAGCGGTCCTATCTTCAACCAAATCATATTAGCTGATGAAATAAATAGAGCCACCCCTCGGACACAGTCGGCCCTTTTAGAAGCCATGCAAGAATCGCAGGTTACGATAGACGGGAATACTCGTATGTTACCAACCCCTTTTATTGTGATGGCTACCCAAAACCCTCTGGATATGGAAGGTACCTTTCCACTTCCTGAAGCTCAACTGGACAGGTTTTTGATGAAGATATCTCTCGGATATCCCACGGAGCAGGAAGAGGCAGACATTATAGGGCGCTTTCGGAAGGAAGATTCTCATGAGCCGCTAGCTTCAGTGGTGAATTCTGAGATTATAAAAGATCTTCAAAACTTTTCTTCAGAAGTAAAGGTGGAACAGACTATCTGTGATTATATTATTTCGATTGTGCGTTCCACGCGAGAGAATGATAAATTGGATTTAGGATCAAGCCCTAGAGGTTCTTTGGGCCTTTACCGCTGTAGCCAGGCTAAAGCGGCTCTTAGTGGAAGAGAATATGTTACTCCGGATGATGTAAAAAGCCTTATAAATTCAGTTTTGTCGCATCGAATTATACCGACATCCAATGCTAGGTTGAGAGGATTCGGGGCCGATGAAATACTTGAGGAAATAATGTCTGAAACCACTGTCCCAATAGAAGTCAGTTCGGCGTAGATCATGGTTAAAAAAGTATGGAATGACTGTTGGGTATTAATAATCATTGCCTTGGTAATTATCGGCATATTTTCGGGACAAGGTTTAATCCTAGGGTTATCTGTCATGAGCCTAGTTGTCGTTCTTGTTGCATGGTTATGGAATAAGGTGTCCCTGGAAAATGTCGAATATATTCGGGTGATACCCCAAAAGAGAGTTTTTATTGGGGAGACAGTCCCTTTCTCTATAGAGCTTCACAATAAAAAGCCGATACCTTTACCAAGAATAGATACTGTTGATGACATTCCAAGTGCTTTGAACCTTAACGGTCCTGATATCAGGCCAAGTTCAGTCCTACACGCCGTGTCAATGATGCATTCTGCTTCTGTATCTGCTTATCAAAAAACCGTTTGGGAATATTCTGTGCAGGCAAAAAGAAGAGGGTTTCATAGGCTTGGGTCAGTGAAAATTTCTAGTGGCGATATCTTTGGATTATTCGATAGTAAAAAAACAATCTCGACTCGCGATTACATACTAGTTTATCCGCAAATCTTAAAGCTTCCAGCACTAGGGATGCCAGAATCCAGACCTTTAGGAGAGAAAATCACTAACCTAAATATTTACCAAGATGTCTCTTGGAACAGAGGAATCAGAACTTATGAAAGGGGAGACCCCCTCAATACAGTCGATTGGAAATATACGGCAAAAAAATCTGAACTAATGGTTAAAACCTTTGAGTCTACTAGCAAAAGTGACGTCATTTTGGCCGTTTCTGTAGAAACATCTTCGAAGGTATGGGAAGGATACTCGGCCGTAAATTTAGAGAGGGTTGTGGCTGCTTCTGCTTCTATAGCAAGCTATTGTAGTGAGGAAGGATTCAATCTTGGTTTTTTTTCAAACGGCACCCCTGTATTGTCTGACTTGCCAATGAGAATACCCGCTTCACAATCAGAAGATCAACTAAAGCTAATATTGGAAACCTTGGCTACCATAGGCCCTATTTCATCTGGACCTATGTCAGAAAACCTTAACAAGTGGTATAAGAATTTCCCTTTTGGGTCTACCGCAGTTGTTGTGACATCCTTCATCACTGATCAACTATTGGATTCTTTAAGAAATATATCAAAATTTGGGTGCAGGGTAGTTTTAATTAACGTTGCTGACGAGCCGTCATATAGTACAGTGGACAATATCTTGATATATGAGTTGGGAACCCATTTTAGCCGGATGGAGTCGAAAGGTGAATTCGTACCAATTTAAAACTGTTGCACTATGTCTAATATTATCTGAAACAGTGTGGATTTATTCGATCTTTGCCGTTGTTGGGGTAATGATTTCCCTTGGACGAAGCCCTCTATCATACGGGGGATGTGTTGCTTTATATGCAGTATCCCTATATTTGTCTAGGCTACTTAATTCTTTAAACATAAAAACCTCACTCGCCATTTGTCTTCAAACGTTGGGAGGAGCGATTCTCTGCTATTTCATTGTCGGGTATGCCAATATACCTTCACAGGAAACTATTTCAATATACTGGATTTTTAACCTAGACCAATGGGTTTATGAGGAAGGAGAGGTTGGCCTAGTGATAGGTTTGGCCGCTTTCATGAGTGTGTTCATGTGGATAAAAGGTGGGCTCACCGGCTCAACTGATTTTCCTCTGGAAGCATTATCTTCCACTTTTAGAATCGGAATTATAGTAATGGCGTTTACTGTCACCATTGATATTTTTAACGAGGCCGATTTGTACATGTCGACATTAATGTACCTGTTCTTCGCCTCTACTTTATCGGGTCTCGCTATAGGACGCCTAATGCCTTCTTCTGATAGTGGAGTTGTCACTCTACGCTGGCTTCGAATGGTGTCAATCCTCGTTGGAATGATCGTCTTGTCAGGGTTAATTTTTGCCTCCTTCAGTAAAGATTTTCTCGGAGCCGTTTCCTCTCCCATAACGACACTGATAAGTTGGATTACGATGGCAGTAGTCTATCTCCTTGCAATACCCATTATTTATGCAATTAAGTTTGTAATCCAATTTTTTAGTTGGGTTTTCGGAGATGCTCTTACTTCCGATCGACCAATTCAAGAACAAGAATCATTTAACGGCCTGGGTAATGTATTGGAAGAATTGGTTAATGCCCAAGGGCCAAAAGAACCTTCAGTATTCATGCAATACCTTGAATATTTTGCCATCTTTATCTTGGTATCCGGCTTGCTGTTTGGCCTGGGAATTGCTTTCAGAAGGATTAATAGGCCAAAAAAAGTAGCCGATGCTGGTATCAAATCTAAGATTGAGGAATCAGGAGATTCCGTGACTGATTTGCTTGAAATTGCTAAAAGATTGCTCTGGAAACGACGGTTATCCAAGCGGGAAAACATCTTGGTGATTCCAAGACATCTGGATCCTGGAAGCAAGGCCGTTTTGGAATCTTATTATGATCTGTTGTATTTAGGTTCTAAAAAAGGCGTGAATAGATCTCATAATTCCACCCCAACGGAGTTTGAGCCAGCCTTAAAAGGGTTTTTTGGTGTCGATTCTGTTCGAAAAATTACAGAGGCGTTCATGGACGTTTGCTATGGGAGGATTACTCCAAATTCATCTCGAGCAGCCGAGGTTAAAGACTTGATTGAGGACTTAGGCAAGGAACGCCATTAAATAGTTTGTTTTGCGATCCATATGCCCAGGAAAGCTGCCAGTAATCCGGCGACTACACTAAATGTTAAATATGTTATAGCTTTACCGTAATTCCCATCAGAAATGAGTTGTATTCCCGAAACGGAGACAGCCGAAAAGGTGGTGAATGAGCCACAAAACCCAACCCCTAGTAGCAATGAATAATTTTGATTCCAGTCAGATTTACTTAAAGCGCATCCTACCAGGAAGCCTAACACCAGAGACCCTATTATGTTGACGGAAAAAGTTCCTGTAAGACTGGATCCTAGGTAGTTGGTCGCTAGACGATCCGTTCCGTATCGGCAAGCTGCGCCAATACTTCCTCCAAGCATGACTAGGAGCCAGTTCATACTAAATTTATCTCACCGTCGGGGACACAGAAATCAAATAGATTCATCTGAGATATTTGTTTCATTAGAGTTAGTTCTTTTTATCCTTCAAGATGTACTTTTTGGCGTTTACGGCTGCTGTCACTCCATCACCGGCAGAGCTTATAAGTTGGGAAGCAGAATTAGCTCTTATGTCGCCTGCTGCAAAAATCCCTTTTTCAGATGTCTGCAGATTTATATCGGTCTTAATGTGCCCGCTTTCATCGGTTTCCAGAGTATTTTGGAGATACTCGGTGTTGGGGATAAGTCCTACAAATATAAAAACTCCGTCAATATTCACTCTTGTGGATTCTCCTGATAGGGTTTGTAGTAGCGAAATCCCATCAACCATACCGTCTCCATGTATTTCTTGTACTTCAACGTTTAGGTGAACTTGTATTTTATTATGATCTGTAATTCTATCTTGCAGTGTTTGCTGAGCGTGAAGAGAGCTGGATCGGCAAAACAGATCTACATTTGAAGCGAACTCTGTCAGTGTTATGGCTTCCTGCAGAGCTGAATCTCCACCACCAACCACACACACCTTCTGATCAATGAAAAATGCTCCGTCGCATGTGGCACAGTACGAGACACCAGCCCCGGCAAGCTCATTTTCTCCAGGTACATTTAGTTTATTCAGTGTTGATCCACTTGCTATTATCACTGATTTTGAGGCCTTCTCCCCTTCATAGGTGTCGACAATCCATTCCCGCCCGGATTTTCTAATTCCAGTTACTTCTGACATGGCAAATTCGGTTCCTGAGGCAATAGCCTGTTCTTGAACTTTACTGGAGAAATCGGCTCCGCTTATTCCGTCAGGTAGGCCAGGGTAGTCCTCTATTCTTTCAACATTAATAATTTGCCCACCAGGAATCAACCTTTCAACCAATAATGTCTTCATACCTAATCTAGATGAGTACATTCCTGCGCTAAATCCAGCAGTGCCGCCCCCAATTATTATTACGTCGTAATCAGCCATTTTTTTATCACAGTCATATTTTTTAAATAGTTCACTGGTTTCCTGGACCGTTGTATCATACTTTCATCTTGTTATTAAGTGAATTGGACATCAATTATTTCCAAGAGGTTATCAAAAATGCGAAGCTACCTTAAAAATTTAGAATGTACATATTGCAATGAAATATTCTCGGCCGATCAACCTAGGAGACTTTGTGAGAAATGCGGGAAAGTACTTTATCCAAGATATGACATAAAGGAGGCTTCCAAGTATTTTACTAAAGATATGCTTCCTGCAAGAGCTCCTAATATGTGGAGATATTTTGAGATGCTGCCGGTACGTGACGAGTCTAATATTGTGACTTTGGGAGAAGGGTTCACTCCGATTTTTGAAACAAGAAGATTGGGGTCTGAATTGGGGTCCGAATCACTAATGTTGAAGGATGAAGGGCTAAATCCGACAGCGTCATTTAAAGCAAGAGGATTGTCAGCTGCTGTTTCTAAGGCAAAAGAATTAGGGTTAAGAAAATTAACAATGCCATCAGCAGGAAATGCTGCCGGTGCAATGGCTTCATATGCTGCTAGGGCAGGGATGGAGGCTTTTGTGTTTATGCCGCAAGATGCTCCCGAAGCAAACCAAAAAGAAGTATCTGTTTCAGGCGGCAATTTATTTTTGATAGACGGTTTGATAAGCGATGCCGGTGTGATTTCGCGGGAAAAAGCTGCAGAAATTGGACTGTTTGATGTTTCCACTTTACAGGAGCCTTACAGAGTGGAAGGAAAGAAAACAATGGGATATGAAATTGCTGAGCAATTGGGTTGGGAGCTACCAGATAACATTATCTATCCCACGGGAGGGGGAACAGGAATTGTTGGAATGTGGAAGGCCTTTCAAGAAATGGAAGAATTGGAATGGATCTCGTCGAAAAGACCAAAAATGTTTGCTGTTCAGGCTGAAAACTGTGCTCCAATAGTTAGGGCATTTGAGAATGGAGAGGAGTTTGCACAACCTTGGGAAAACGCTACTACTCTAGCGGCTGGTATGAGGGTGCCAAGTGCTATAGGGGATTACCTCATTTTAAAGGCCGTCAGGGATAGTGGGGGGTCGGCTATCACAGTCTCAGATGATGAGATGATCAATATGATTGATCTAATCGGTAAACTCGAAGGTTTTTTTGTATGCCCGGAGGGAGCTGCCACTGCATGCGGAGCAAAAAAGTTGATAGAAAACGGTTCCATCGACCCATCTGAAAAAACCCTTTTATTAAATACAGGGTCAGGGTTGAAATATTTGGATATGTTGCCCTAACAGCCTATACCAAACCGGTAAGAGATATGTGAGGGGCATAAATGGAGAGAGAATTTTCGATCATCATCTTGACCATATCGTGATCCGGCACGCATTCCGGGCATTCCTCATTCGTCCCTTTGTTATATTTGACTGTAAGTTGATTTTCATTAAGTGATACCAAATCTAGAGACCCTCCTTCCGAAGCGACGATAGTCTCCATGTTATCTAAAACTGTTTTAACTCCAGGATCATCAGTGTTAATCGGCATCAAACAAACCCTCCTCTAATTTAAGCGTTCAAAAATGGTGGCTACTCCCTGACCACCTCCGACACACATTGTCACAAGTCCGGTGGTGGAGTCGGATCTTTCCATTTCTTCCATTAGCTTCACCGTCATGATTGCGCCGGTGGCCCCAACTGGGTGCCCTAGGCTAATTCCGCTGCCATTCACATTGGTTTTTTCTATGTCTAGGTTTAATTCTCGGATGCAGTAGAGAGCCTGAGACGCAAAGGCCTCATTAAGCTCAATTACATCAAGGTCATTTACCGCCATACCTGATTTATCCATCGCTTTTTGGACAGCAGGAACAGGTCCAATACCCATCACCGCCGGTTCTACTCCCGCAATTCCCCTAGTGTGCCATTTCATTCTTGGTTTTATTCCCAAATCTGCAGCTTTTTGAGCTGACATCATCACTACAGCGGCGGATCCGTCATTTATGGTAGAAGCGTTACCTGCGGTGACTGTGCCATCTTTTTTGAAAACAGGCCTCAAATTAGATAAACCTTCTATGGTTGTGTCTGCCCTAGGGCCCTCATCTTCCATTACAACTACAGGGTCTCCTTTTCTCTGAGGCACGGATACAGTAGTTATTTGATTAGTGAATCTTCCTTGAGATATGGCAGTGCTTGCACGCTGGTGGCTCATAACAGCAAGTTCGTCCTGGTCTTCGCGAGACACGGAAAATCGCTCTGCTACATTTTCGGCTGTGACGCCCATGTGATACCGATTCACTGGACACCCTAGCCCTTCAGTAAGGCCGTCTACTAGCTGAGAATTTCCCATTCTTAATCCATCGAACCGTGCTTTGTATTCTATTAAGTAGGGTACTTGGCTCATGTTTTCTGTTCCACCTGCGACGACGATGTCCGCTTCCCCTGTTCGCACTAGTTGGGCTGCCATGTTTATTGCCTCTAGTCCAGATGAACATTGCCTATTAACTGCAATGGTGGGTGTATCATGAGGAATGCCAGCCTTTAAGGAAGCTAAACGAGCAGCATAGCCAGCCTCAGCGGCTTGGATTGCGTTGCCCAATACAACCTCATCCACCATATCAGGGGATATCCCTGCTCTTTCAAGAGCAGCTTTGATTGCAAGGGACCCTAGATCTGGTGCACCAAAATCTTTGAAAGCTCCTCCGAATCTACCAACTGGAGTTCTTGCTCCCGAAACGATGACCGCATCATTCATGACTGTTCCTCCCTCTTCTTAAATACATATCAAACTCTACCTTAGCAGAGCCAAATGGCTGTATCAATTTAGCATCATTTGTATATACGATTCTATTGTAATATTCATGTATTGTATTTGATAGTAAATTGAGGACTTTTTGTGTACGTTATAGGTACCGCCGGTCATGTTGACCATGGAAAATCCACACTTGTTGAATGTCTGACAGGTATCGATCCTGACAGATTTCAAGAGGAGAAGGACCGTGGCATGACCATTGATATTGGATTTGCTTGGGTTACGCTTCCGTCTGGTAGAGAGGTTAGTGTAGTCGATGTTCCGGGCCATGAAAAATTTGTCAGCAATATGTTGGCAGGGGTTGGTGGTATTGACATGGCCCTTCTCGTTGTAGCAGCAGATGAGTCTGTAATGCCGCAAACTAGAGAGCATCTTGCAATTCTAGATTTGTTGGGTGTCACCAATGGGGTGGTAGTCGTAACTAAGGAAGATTTGGTTGATGAAGATTGGCTGGAACTGGTTTATGCGGAGGTAGGGGAATTGCTGACTGGTACTACACTGGAAGGGGTTGAAGTAATATCCGTTTCGGCAACTACTGGCTCAGGTATTTCCAATCTTATGGATTCTATAGATTCCGCCTTGGATAAAACTACAGCTAAAAAGGACTTTAATAGACCGAGGTTACCTATCGATAGGGCTTTTTCTATTAGTGGATTTGGGACTGTAGTAACTGGAACTTTAATCGATGGTTTTTTGTCGGTAGGTCAAGAAGTAGAAATAATTCCCATTGGATTAAAGGCTCGTATAAGAGGCCTTCAGTCCCATGGTAAATCTGAAGCCAACTTTGGCCCGGGTACACGAGTCGCTGCGAACCTATCGGGAATAGAATCTACACAAATTGCCAGAGGAGACGTTTTGAGTTTCCCAAATCTCATAGATCTCTCTGAGGCTTTTGATGTTCGGCTGAATGTTGTTGAGGATGCACCAAATCCATTACGTCACAATATGTTCGTCACTTTGCATACAGGAAGCTCAGAAGTTGTAGCCCGATTGAGGCTGCTGGAGGAAGAAGAAGTACAACCTGGTAATAGTACATGGGCACAACTTAAACCTGAGAAGTCATTACCAGTGCTCAGAGGTGATCACTACATTATTCGATCAAATATGACTACACTCGGTGGTGGGAGTATTCTCGATACCCGAGCAAAACGACATAGGAGAAGACACCTTCCCACCTTGCAAAAGCTCGAATCTTTAGAATCAGGTACCCCGTCTGAAATAATTCTTAATATCATTGAATCTGCTGTCCCATCTACTTTAGATTCACTACTTTCATCCTCGACAATGCAGGAAGAAGAGATAATTCCTACCGTACATTTACTGATAGCAGAGAAAGCTTTAATGTCTACATCCACAAGTCTTGAGAAATCATATTTTTTTACTGTTAAACGGTGGGAAGAGATCTGTGGTTTAACTAAACAGAGCCTTAATTTGTTTCATGCACAGTTTCCTCTGAGGCAGGGTATCCCCAGAGAAGAATTAAGAAACAGACTGGCTTTGTCTCCAGAGAGTTTTAATGCCGTTGTGAATGCTTTGGAAGAAACCAAGGCGTTGAGGGATTTTACCTCCCTAATAGCTCTTACAAGCCATGAATCACACTTGACCGAAGAACAGAGTCGAATTTCCGAGGTCTACGTGGGAAGTATATCTAAAGGCAAATTCTCACCCAGAACGGATTTAGAAGTAGATGAAGATATTCTGAATTTCCTGATTGATAAAGGACAATTGGTTAGAGCGAGTGATGGGATAGTTTTCTCATCTGATGCATTTGAGGAGATGTTGGATGGGGTTCGTTCTTATATATCACAGCATGGGGAAATCACTGTCGGTGATTTCCGAGATCTTTTTCAGACAAGCAGAAAATATGCTTTGGGGTTTATGGATTACCTAGACCAGCAACAAATAACCAGACGAGTCGGTGATGCTAGAATTTTGAGGGAGTGAGATCTGATTGTTGGGGTGGGATTTCTAGATAGTGACTTATTAGGGCGTGGGTCGGTATTTTAATTCTTCTTCCAAGATGGTTGTTAATTCGTGCACTAGGTCGGACTCTTCCTCGCAAATTTTCTCTATAGCCTTTTTAAATAGAGTTAGCTGGCCCCGCAAATTCATGTCATTACGGTAGGCCTCTGATATTGGCACCGTCTCATGAAGACTTAGCAAATCTAGCCCTTCTTCAAGATTAGTACCTAGAAGATCAGATTTTTCGGCTATCTCTGAAACAATAACATCTATTCTCTTAAGACATATTTTCAACTCACCGGACAGATCAGCCACAGCCATGTCGAGGGCTGATTGGAATTTTCTTTCTGATAACGAGATCATTTAAAAATACTAGCATTTTTTCGGCAGATATCTACATACAATTGACCCTTATTTTTCCCTGTTATACCGTACGTACCATGCTTTCTAATATACAAAAATAATCGCGACAGCCATTGGAATCTGTGAGGTAATTAAATGAAGGTGACTCAGATAAAAAGTTTTCCCATAGCTGATGAAGATGGCAGGGTGTATTACATAGTAAAAGTTGAGACAGACTCTGGGATTTATGGTCTAGGAGAAGTTGGTATACGAAATTGGGGAGGGGCGATTGGTAAGGCTATTGAACATCTATCTCAAGTTGTCATAGGGGAAGATCCGTTCAGCACAGAAAAGCTGTGGCAGCAAATGTTTCGTGGAGGATTTTTTCCTGCCGATAAAGTATATTCGTGTGCAATTAGTGCGATTGATATTGGTTTATGGGATATTAAGGCCAAGGCTCTTGATATGCCATTGTACAAACTGCTCGGAGGTCCTGTGAGGGATAAAGTGGTCTGCTATCC